>NZ_JBEZXZ010000099.1:0-31583 GCF_040638275.1 Actinoplanes sp. NPDC026623
GGGCCGGTTCAGCCCTGTGACGGATTCAGGGACCTGCCGAGGGTCCGCAGTGCGGCGACGCAGTCGGCCTGCCGGGGATTGTCAGCGCGCAGCGCGGTCAGGGCGCCGTCGATGGCGTCGTCCACGGTGTGCCACTGCTTCGGAGAGCGGGGCTTGAGGCCCGCCTCCGCGGCGTCCCACGCCACCTCGAGGTCCTTGCTGCGCGCCTTCGCCCCGGCGAGATCTCCCTTGGCGGCCAAGGCGCTCACGTCGTCGACGATGGTCGCGAAGGGCGTCAGGTCCCCGAGCTTCGTCGCCGCCGCGTGTTTCGCCGTGCCCAGGGGTGCCGCGCCGATCGGGCCGGCGGGGCCCGTCGCCGCGCCGGCCGTGGCGGGCGTCGCGGTTGCGGTGCCGGCCGACAGCCAGCCGCCGATGCCGACCACGGCGACGATGCCGGCGGCGGCCCAGGCCAGGTCCGCTCGCTGTCCCAGGCTTGCCCTGCCCCTGCCTCCGGTGGCGGCCGGACCCGCACCGGCGCGGCGGGCCCGCGTCGTGGCCACCTGCTCGCGGGCGACCAGGGCGACGATGACGGCGAAGAACAGCAGGCTGGTCCGGTTGGCACCCAGACCGAGGCCGCCGAACGGGCGGTCCTGCGTGAGCAGGTCACCGACGGACGCGCCGAGGGGCCGGGTCAGGATGTACGCGGCCCAGAACGCGAGCACCTGCCAGGCCTGGGCCCGCCACAGCACCAGCGTGACGAGGAACGCGCCGCCGAACAGCAACGCGCCGTTGAGGAACCCCATGTTCAGAGCCTCTGTGGCCAGGTCGCCGGCCGCGGTGCCCAGGGCGAAGGTGGTCAGGATGGCCGCCCAGTAGAACGCCTCGCGCCGCCGCGTATTGATCGAGGTGATCGACAGGGTCATCTCCTGCCGGTACCAGACGGCGAACACGACGGTCAGGACCACCGCGAACAGCGCCGTGCTCAGGTACAGGCTCACGCCGAGGGTGTCGGTGAGGAAGTCGGTGATCTGCGTCCCGGAGATGCTCACCAGCACCACGCACAGCCAGTACGCCCACGGGGTGTATCGGCGGGTCGAGGCCTGCACCGCCAGGGCGACGGCAAGGACGCCGAAGGCCAGTGTGTCGGTGACGGCCTGGCCCAGCCCGACGTTCACCGACAGGTAGTCCGCAAAGGTCTCCCCGACCGTCGTCGACAACATCTTGATCACCCAGAAGGTGGCGGTCACGAGCGGCACTTTGCTCGCCATGGGACGTAGCCGAATGCCGGTGTCGGTGAATGCCATCTATGCACGCTCCAGAAATCGAGGACGGCTGGTGATTTGCCCGCATACCATCTCGGCGGCCCGCTGAGAAAACGCTGAAGCCGCGGGGACGAAACCACTCGCGGGTCGGCGTGTTCCGCCTGTCGGTCGTGGCGGTTTGGCGGGCCACAGATCCGCGCCCTACGTCGTCGATCCGCCTTGGTCGCGTGGGGATCCGATGCCGTGCTCGCGCAGCGGCCCGACCTGCAGGCTGCGGATACGGCAGACGGTGAGGATGGCGGGCAACGCGGCCATCATGGGCTCCCAGCACCGGGGGTGGTGCAGTGGTCGCTGTCGTGAAGCACGATCGTGCCGCCGCCAGCAGGACGGTGCGGGACCGAGCGGGTGATCGACTCCGGGGTGGCGTGCCGGGTCCAGTCCGGCCCCAGTGCGTCCACAGGACCGGAGTCAGGCACTGCCGTCGTGCCGCCAGGAAAGGGCCTGACCGCGGGCACGGTGATCATCCGCGCACGCCGTATCGGTGATCCTTGGGGTGTTTGGAGGTCCGCTTGGGTGTGCAGGGTTGTCATGCCGCGAGGCTGGCGGCCGCTTGCTGAGAAATCGCTGAATCGGGTCGGCCGCCGTTTCGGGCACGCATGCGGTCTTTCGGGTCTAGCGTGTCGCCGACGGTGGGCGCGGGCGAAGGGAGGTGGATGATCGGATGGCGCGGTGGTTACCGGTCAGATTCCGGTTCGGGGTTCGGATGCGTTCCGCGCTGGCCGCCGCGGCGGTGGTCGCGGTCGCCACGGCGCTGTCCGGGGCCGCGCTGCTGCTCGTCGCGCGCAAGGTGCTGCTCGACAACGTCGACAACGCGGCCAGGGATCGCGCCGCCCAGGTCGCCGCGGCGGTGCGCAGCACGGATCCAGGTACGCTCGCCGCGCTGCTGCGGCCGGCCGCCGGTGAGCGCACGATCGTGCAGGTGCTGGACCCCGCGGGCCGGGTGGCCGCCGCCTCGGACGCGATCGTCGGTGCGCCACCGATGTCGCCGCTGCGCCCGGCCGCGGCTCGGCGTGCCGCCGAGAACCGCCGGCTGCCCGAGGCGCACGACGACCTGTTCCGGGTCGTGGCGGTCGGGGTGGGCACCCCGGCCGGGCGGCAGACCGCGCTGGTCGGGGTGTCGCTGGACACCGTCGACGACGGCACGGAGGCCGTCATCGCCGCGCTGCTCGTCGGATTCCCCGTGCTGGCGGTCGTGGTGGGCGCCGCGACGTTCCTGTTCGTGGGGCGCACCCTGCGGCCGGTGGAGGCGATGCGCCGGCAGGCCGCCACGATCACCGCCCGGAACCTGCACGCGCGCCTGCCCGTACCGGCCGTCGAGGACGAGATCGCCGCGCTGGCCGAGACCATGAACACCATGCTGGACCGCATCGAGGCCGCCTCCGCGGCGCAGCGGCGCTTCGTCGCGGACGCCAGTCACGAGCTGCGCAGCCCGCTGGCCACCATCCACGCCAACGCCGACCTGCTCGAGGCCGCGAGCCTCACCGGGCAGGGCGCACGCTCGGTGCACCGCATCCACGCCGAGACCACCCGGATGGCACGCCTCGTCGAGGACCTGCTGCTGCTCGCCCGGGCGGACGAGCACGGCCTGCGGCTGCGCCGGACCGACGTGGACCTCGACGACCTGGTCTACGCCGAACGCGAGCGGATCCTGCTGGAACACCCACGGCTGCGGGTGGACGGCGACACCCACCCGGTGCGGGTCTCCGGTGACGCCGACGCCCTGCAGCGGGTGCTGCGCAACCTCGTCGACAACGCGACCCGGCACGCCCGCGACCGGGTCACGGTCAGCCTCGACGCCGATGACGGGGAGGCGCTGATCGTCGTCGCCAACGACGGCAAGCCGATCCCCGAGGCCGATCGGGCCCGGATTTTCGACCGGTTCGTCCGGCTCGACGACAGCCGGTCACGGATGGCGGGCGGAGCCGGTCTCGGGCTGCCCATCGCCAGGGAACTCGTGGCCGCGCACGGCGGCACGCTGACCGCCGACGACCTCGCCGACGGCGCGGCCATCCGGATCCGTCTGCCCCTGCCGCCCGCGGCCCCTGCCTGACCGACAGCCCCGGAGGACAGCCCGGATCCCGCGCGAAGGGATGGTGCTCATCCGCCGTCGGCGTTGATCCGGTAGCCGGCGCCGCGGACCGTCTCGATCGCGGCGCGTCCGAACGGATGGTCGATCTTCTTGCGCAGGTAGCCGATGTATACCTCGACGATGTTGGGGTCGCCGGTGAAGTGCGCGTCCCATACGTTTTCGACGATCGCCGTCTTGGTCACCGGGTGGCCGCTGTGGCGCATCATAAACTCCAGCAGGGCGAACTCGCGGGGAGTCACCGCGATCGGGGTGGTGCCGCGGCTCACGCGGCGCTGGGCGGGGTCCAGGCTCAGGTCGCCGGCGGTCAGCACCGACGGTCTCTGCGGGGCGCCGCGCCGGACCAGGGCGCGCAGCCGCGCGACGAGCACGACGAACGAGAACGGTTTGATGAGGTAGTCGTCGGCGCCGAGATCCAGGGCGTCGGCCTGGTCGTACTCGCCGTCCTTGGCGGTGAGCATGAGCACCGGCGTCCATATCTCGCGGGCGCGCATCCGGCGGCATATCTCGTACCCGCTGAGGCCGGGCAGCATGATGTCCAGCACGATGGCGTCGTAGGCGCCGTACGGGGTTTCGGTGGCGGCCCAGTAGCCGTTCACGCCGTCGTGGACCACGTCGACGGTGAAGCCCGCGGGGCCGAGGCCGTCGCGGATGGTGTCGGCGAGGCCGACCTCGTCTTCGACCACCAGGATCCGCATGGCACCTCCCTGCGGCAGGCTGTCATGCCTGAGCTGAAGAAATGCTGAGACGAGCCCCTGAGTGCGGTTGAGCCGCCCGGCTGGTGGGCCGGGCGGCTCGTGGGGTGGTGCTGTCGGGGCTTAGCCGATCTTGACGTTGAAGAGCTTGTTCGCGGCGAGGGTGCGGAAGGCGGTGAGGCTGGTCTTCTTGCTGTCGATGCTGATGTCGCGGTCGCCCTGGTCGTCGTGCTTGGTGTCGAAGTACACGATCGCCTTGATCGCCGGCCGCTTCGCCAACTCCGGCAGCACACTGTTGAACCCGGCCGACTTGTCGACCGGCTTGCCGACGCGGTGGTAGACACCCCACTCGGCGATCATCAGCGGCTTCGACGCGTGCTTCTTTGTCGCCCAGTCGTAGAACGTCGGACCGTTCTTGGCCTTACGGTCGAGCAGGTCGGCGAACTGGCCGTAGTGGTACGCGCCGCGCTCGGCGGAGACGTAGGAGTCCAGGCCCATCCAGTCGACGACGTCGTCACCGGGGTACAGGTCGGCCCACCACTTCTGGGCCATCCACTTCTCGTTGCCCATGTACGCCATCACGTTGATCGCATTGGTGACGCCCTGGGCTTCGAGGCGCTGGATGGTGTGGCGGTACATGGCGGCGAAGTCCTTCGCCTCCCAGCCGGAGCCCTTGCGGGCGATGACGTCGTTCTCCGGCTCGTGATTCAAGACGAGGAAGAACTTTTCCGGGAAGTCTTTCTTGATCCGGGCGGCGAACGCGTCGATCCGCTTGTCCTGCTCACCCTTGGCGACCTTCGCCCAGGACGACTTGTAGGCGATCTTCCAGTTGAGCAGCAGCACCCGCGGCTTGCTGGTGTCGCGGGCCATGGCCTTCTCCGCGGCGGTCGGGAACACCTCGTCACCCTTGTGATAGGTGTGATAGATGCTCGCGGTGCGCCCGGAGAGCTTCTCGAAGTCCTTCAGCGCCTTGTCCCGCGGGGCGTCGGTGAACCCACCGGCGGCGGCACCCCACAACACGCCACACGACGGCACGAGCAGGTCGTTGGTCTTACAACCGGCGGCGGGAGCGGCAGTGGCGGCGGTGGTGCCGGCCAGCGCGGCGGTGGCACCCATGGCCATCGCGGCCAGCACGGTCATCGACTTCTTGAGACGCATTTGGTTTTTCCCCCCGCTTGTCCAGCCGTTGTCGGCCGGGCATGCAGAGAAGATTCCGGTCTGCGCGGTGCGGGCCCTGGTCCCGAACAGGTGCCGCCCGGTTGCGGACGGCCCGAACGGCGCGACTTGAGGATTTCCGCGCTCGAAAACCTCGCCATACAGGTGATACCGGACACTGGTGAGCCGGTTCGCGACGCCCCGAGGCCGTTCAGTAGCCGTGGTCTCGAGCCAACCTGTCGATCCGCTCGGCCGGCGACCTACGACCCGGCGAACCTTCCCCGCCATGAACGGGCGTGACCACCGCGTGCGCTCGCGGCGCCGCGCCTGGCCCGTGTCAGCTCTACAGCTTGTAGAAGCCGATGGGCGACCGGGCAGGGGTGTCTGCTCTGATGGCGGCGGCATAGGGGGAGGTCCTGCTGGTGCTGCTCAGCCGCGAGTCGCGCAACACCGTCGAGTTGCAGCAGGGCTACACGGACATCTTCGGCGACAAGCCGGTCATGGACGTCATCCGGATCGGCTGGGCACTCACTCGGCTGGAACGCCGCGGGTACATCCGAACGGCGATCCGGGCCGAGGCGTCGGTGACCGGGTCCCGGCGTGAGTTCGCGCTGACGTCGGCCGGATGGCAGCGGCAGCAGGCCTGGTTGGCGGACCCTCCGCCCGACATCGACCGGTCGGAGATCTACGCCCGTGCCATGCTGGCCGTCGCCTACGCGGACCGGGCGACATTCGAGCCGCGATCGGCGCCTGCCGGAAGGTCGTTGACCGTCAGTGGCGTGCGATCGAGGACCGGTCCGGCGCCGTCGACTCGGTGGGCTCGGTCAGCGGTGCCCGGGAGGCGTTCGAGGTTGCGTCGCTCACCGCGCTCGGCACCTGGTTGTACCACCTGCGCGGGTCCAACAGGGATCGCGATGCACCGTCGTGACTGCGGACGTTGCCGGTCAGAGCCAGGCCTGGGCGAGTACCACGAATTCGACGGTCGCCACCGTCGTGGCCGCGAGGAAGCTCGCGCTGAGCAGTATCGGGCCGAGTAGCCGGCGGCGCTGCGGTGTGGGTGCGGGCTCGGCGAGTGCCTGCACCCGGAGCACTGCCACGCCGCTGTGGATGCCGAGCACCGCCGCCGGGCCGGGGCCGGTCGTGGCCAGCGCGGCGCGGGCGACCGCCCGTGCCACCAGGTTGCGGTCGGTGACGGCTGCGGCGGCGTCCTCGTCCGCCCACCGCTCGACCAGGTAGGTAACGGTGTCACGCACTCGGGCGAGTAGCGGATTGACCGCGGCGGCGGCGGAGGCCCAGGCCACCAGTCGGTCGTGGCGGTGGGCGAGGTGGGCGCGCTCGTGGGCGAAGACCACTCGTCGCTCGTCGTCGTCCAGCAACCGCAGCATCCCGGTCGTCACCAGCAGGTGTCCCGGTCGACCGGGCACGGCTACGGCCAGCGGGGAAGGCAAGTCGGCGACCACGAAACCGGCGTTTGGCGAACCGACCGCCCGCAGTCGCCGGTGCGTGTCGAACCGGTGCCGCAGGTCCTTGCCGAGCCGCGACGCTCCCCAGATCCAGAGGATCGCGGCGGCCAGTGCCACCACGCCCGGTACCGGCTCGGGTAGCTCCAGCGTGGGGTGGTTGTCCAGAGCGGACAGTGGGGGCAGGTCGTCCAGCAGGGTCAGCGCGAGCAGCGTCAACGACCAGGTTGACGACGCGGCGGCGACCAGCGCCGCCGCGACCAGGCCGCGAGCCGCCACCGACGGTGCACCGTGCGCGGCGATCCGCCGAGCCGCCACGGCGAGCGGCAGCGCGAGCAGCAGTGGAAGATACACCGCGATGATCATGGTTTCGGTCGCCGCTGCGCCGCGGAGAGCAGCCTTCGCAGCGTGGCCGCGTCAGCGTCGTCGAGCGTCGCCGCGAACTGCTGCAGCACCGCCTGCCGGTCGGGGCGGTCGCCGAGGGCGGCCTGCATCTGCGCGGCCGCCGCGGTCGCCGCGTCCTGGACCGGCCAGTACACGTGCCCACGTCCGACCCGGTCACGGCTCAGCAGGTTCTTCTCGTGCAGCCGGATGAGGATCGTCTGGACGGTGTTGTATGCCAGATCACCGCCGAGCGCCTGCTGCACGTCTGCCGCGGTCAGCGGTTGCGCCCTGGCCCAGAGCACGCCCATGACCTCGGACTCCAGTGTCCCTGGCGCGCGGCGCCGTTCGTTCTCACCCATGCGTGGAAGACCTCCGCGGCCAGGATATCCGCAGGATGGAACCAACTGTGCCGTCCGCTGAGGCCGCGGCCCGGTCGGGCCGCCGCTGCGGCCGGGCGGGCATGAAGTCATGTCGGCATCGCACGCCGGTCAGATTGGATGTAGAGATGACGGGAAGCGGGATCGCGATAGGCCCTGCCCTGGTGACGCTGCTGGTGCTGCTCGTCGGCTTGGGTGCGGCCATCGGCTACCTTGCCGGACTCGGCGTCGGCCGCGCCGTCCTGACGGCGAGCCTTCGTGCGGTACTCCAGTTGGCGTTCGTGTCCACGCTGATCGCCGCGGTGCTGAATGCCGCGTGGGCCACGGCCGGCTTCGTCGCACTGATGCTGGCCGTGGCCGTGGTCACCTCGGCGCGCCGGATCGGCTCGATCCGTACGGCCTGGCCGGTAGCCGCCGCGATCGCGGCCGGGGCCCTCCCGGTGGGTGCCGCCATCGTGCTCTCCGGCGTCATGCCGTTGACCACGGTTGCCGTGTTGCCGATCGCCGGGATACTCATCGGCGGCGCGATGACCGCGGCCTCGTTGGCGGGTCGACGGGCCCTCGACGAGTTGCGCCAGCGGCACGGGGAGTACGAGGCCGCCCTCGCCATCGGGCTTCTCCCACGCGACGCCGCACTTGAGATCTGCCGGCCCACCGCCGGCCAGGCCCTGGTCCCGGCGCTCGACCAGACCCGCACCGTCGGCCTCGTCACGCTTCCCGGGGCGTTCGTCGGGGTGATGCTCGGTGGTGGCTCGGCAGTGCAGGCCGGTGCCACCCAGGTCCTGGTGCTGATCGCTTTGCTGGCCGTCGAGGCGGTGACCGCGTCCGCCGCCCTCGAATTCGTCGCCCGGGGCTGGATTCAACGCCCGATCTAGCACGAGCGGGTACCGCCGCCAGTTTGCACAGAACACGCCGCCGGGTGTCGCGCTGGTACCCGCGGCGGCGATCACGCGCCGCCGCGGGTAGTCGGTCATTTCGCTACAGCGGCCGCGACCTTGCTGATCGGTTCGGCCACCGTGTTGATCACGTCGGACAGCTCCTTGAGGTCCGCCCGGGACAACTCGGTGTGCAATTTGTAGCCATCACCCGCGCGGTGCTTGGCCAGGGCGATGTCGACCGCGGTGAATCCGGAGTCGAGCTCCTTCACCAGATCGGGGTCGCGCTGCTCCACCGCCGGCCGAAGGGCGGCGATCGCGGCCTTGGACCCCTCCACGTTGGCGGCGAAATCCACAGATCGGTGTGCGAGTAGCGGTCCGCTGCGGCCGAGAGCATTCGCCCGCAGCGGCGCGGCGTCGATGCGTGAGTACCTCAACCACGAGCTCATCGGACCCGGCGTGTTCTTCACCGTCGTGTTCGGCATGTTGGGAGCCCTGCTGGGCGGGCTCGGCGGGCTCGCCGGCCGCCGAGTCGGCGGGAGCGCGCCTTCGATGGTTGCCGAATGGACACGGGATCCGCGTGGCGCTACAGCAGGGCCAGGGAGGGGTCGTCGTCCGCTCCGGTGTCCGACTGCGCGTTGATGGTGCAGAACCGCCACCCGCCGTCGGAGCCTTGCAGCAGAGTGATCTGCAGGGCGGTCGGCGCGAGCTGGTCGAACGTGGTGATGGGTACGCCGGTGCGGCTCACCACGGTCTCGGCGGGTCGCGAGGCGGTGACGTCGAGGATGACCTTGCCGTTCAGGGTGGCCACGCTGCCGCCGCGGGAGGGCGTAGGGCCGACGACGGTGCTGAAAACGGCGGCGCTGGGCTGCAGATACGCCTTGTCCCGGAGTAGGCCGTCTGCCTGCTGGTAGACGAGGTGGTGAATGGCGCAGCCGGGTGTGGCGATGGAGTCGACCAGGGCGGGGTCCGGGTTGGCGAGCAGCCACTGGCCGTACCCGGAGAGCGAGGTCAGTATCGCGGGCCACGCCGTGCCGGTGATCTTCAGCGCCGGTGCAGGGATTCTGGGCTTCGGCGTTACCGCGGTGGTGACAGCCATCGGCGACGCGGAACCGCGGACGGCGGGAACGGTGGTCGCGGGTGTCGCCGCGGCGCCGGTGGGCGTCGCGCACCCGGACAGGGAACCGGCCACGGCCGCGGCCACCACGGCGGCCGCGCCGACACGCTGCGGAATGCCCATGATCTTCTCCTGCCGTCAGGTCGGATGTGTCCTGGCTCTGGATCGGGCCAATGGGTGGCGATCTGAGTGAACGGCGTCGAGGGTGCCCTTCGTCATCCGCCTCCTCGTCGGCGGATGATCCAGCGAATGATCGACGGGGTCAGCAGGACCACGACGAACAGTCGGATGCTCTGGACGGCGGAGATGACCACCACGTCGCGGCCCGCGCCCGCGGCCGTGGCCACCACCGCATTGATGCCGCCGGGCGTGGTGGCGAGGTAGGCGTCCAGGAACGGCATTCCGGTGACGACGGCGAGGCACCATGCCAGGGCCGCGCAGGCGAGACACACCAGCCCGATGGCGCCGAGCAGATACGGCGCGAGCCGGCGCATGCTACGCACGGACGCACGGCTGAACCGCAGTCCGACCTCGAGCCCCACCAGCACGAAGGCGAGGTCGCGCAGCGGCCCGGCCGGCGTGAACGTGTACGAGCTGCCGGCCATGAGGAGCAGCGCGGTCAACGCCATCGGCCCGAGCACCGCAGGGGCCGGAAGCGACAGGCGGCGCCCGGCCCGCATGCCGACAACACAGACCAGGGCTATCTGAATCAGGCCCGTCGCCTGGTGCGGGTTGGTGACCAGGTGGCCAAGCGTGGGGAAGGCGCCGGGCGGGGCGGCGCGGCGATCGGCCCCTGTGCGACGGCGACGATCAACGGTGCGCTCAGGGCGACGAGTCCGACCCGCAGGTACTGGGCGAAGGCGACCACCCGTGAGTCGGCGCCCACCTCCTCCGCGGAGGCGACGATCGCGGCCGAGCCTCCCGGGATGAGGCCCATCAGGGCGTCGGCGAGCTCGATTCGGCTCACCCGCGCCAGCAGGGTCGCGCTGCCGGCGCAGAGTGCGATCGTCGCCAGTGTGACACCGGTCAGCGACAGCACGGTGCCGGCGACCGCGCGTATCACGGCCGGGTTCAGGTAGCTGCCCATCAGGATGCCCACGGTCGCCTGTGATCCGCTGACGGCGGCCCGGGGAAGGTTTCCGGAGGTCGCGCCGCTCAGCGCCAGCGCGACGCCCACGAGCAGCGACAGCACGAGTTGCGGCGCGGGAATGCGTGCCTTCTCCCCGAACTCACTGACCAGGTAGCAGCCGATGGCCAGGGCTGGCCATGCCGAGGCCGCGATCAGCCGTTTCCGCGTACGGGAGATGCGATCCACTACGCGAGCATCGAGAGCGATCATCACGTTTGTCCCGTCGCCTTTAAATGGGGCAAATCAGATGAAATCTAGGCCGATGCTTATAAGAGAACGCTGAAAGCAACCGCTACTTGATCAACCGCCGTCGGCGGCGATGCGGTACCCGGCGCCGCGGACGGTTTCGAGGGCGGTCCGCCCGAACGGGTGGTCGATCTTCTTGCGCAGGTAGCCGATGTACACCTCGACGATGTTGGGATTGCCGTCGAAGTTGGCGTCCCACACGTTCTCGATGATCGCCGTCTTGGACATGGCCTGCCCGCGGTGACGCATCAGGAACTCCAGCAGCGCGAACTCACGGGGTGTCACCGCGACCGGGGTTCCGGCGCGGGTCACGCGCCGCTCCGCCGGGTCGAGGGTGAGATCGCCGACGGCGAGCACGGCGGGGCTTTCCGGGGCGCCGCGCCGGATCAGCGCCCGAAGCCGGGCCACCAGCACGACGAACGAGAACGGTTTGGTGAGGTAGTCGTCGGCGCCGAGGTCGAGCGCGTCGGCCTGGTCGTACTCGCCGTCCTTGGCGGTGAGCATGAGCACCGGGGTCCACACCCTGCGCCGGCGCAGGGTGCGGCAGACCTCGTACCCGTTGCGGCCCGGCAGCATGATGTCCAGGATGATCACGTCGTATGCGCCGTGCGGCGTCTCGGTCGCGGCCCACAGGCCCTCGGTGCCGTCGTGGACGACGTCGACGGCGAAACCCGCCGGGGTCAGACCATCGCGGATGGTTTCCGCCAGGTCCACCTCGTCATCCACCAGCAGCACGCGCATGCCGACCTTCCGACCGTCGGTCAACCGAGCGTACGGTTCAGATGGTCGCGGCGGTGAAGGACCGCGGCATTCGCCATCTGGCACGTTCGGGCGCCGAAGGGTCAGAGTGTGCGCAGGGCGTCGGTGGGGGAGAGCCGCGCGGCGCGCAGGGCCGGGTAGAGGCCGGCGCAGCCGCCGATCAGCACGGCCGCGGCGAGGCCGGCGCCGGCCGCGGAGGCGGGGACCAGGGTCTGCCAGCCGCGTGCGGTGGCCATCGCGTACGTGAAGAGGACGCCCAGCACCACCCCGGTCACGCCGCCGGCCGCGCCCAGCAGCAGCGACTCCGCCAGGAACTGGGCGCCGACGTGGCCGCGGGTGGCGCCGAGTGCCCGGCGCAGCCCGATCTCACCGCGCCGCTCCAGCACGGAGATGACCAGGACGTTGGCGATGCCGATGCCGCCGACCAGCAGGGCGACCGCGCCGAGGCCGAGCAGCAGGACGGTGGTGCCGCCGGTGACGGCGAGACGCGCGGTGAGCGCCTCGGACGGCCGGCTCACCGCGACCTCCTCGGGATGTTCGGGGTTCGCCGCGCGCCCGAGCAGGCCGGCCACCTCGTCGGTGCGCTCGGTCCGCGCCCGTACGAAGATTCTCGTCGGGTTTCCGCGGTAGCCGAAGTCGGCGGTGGCGATGGGTGCGCCGATCAGCGCCGCGGTGTCCAGCTCGGGTGCCAGGTCCACGGGCGCCAGCATCCCGACGACGGTGTACCAGTGCTCGCCCAGGTAGACCCGAGGCCGGTCGGCGACGTCGCGGATGCCGAGGACCGTCGCGGCGTAGTTGCCGAGCACCACCGCCGGCCAGCGGGCCAGCGCCGGGTCCAGGAAGCGGCCGTCCCGCAGGGTGCCGTCGAGCGTGGCGAGGAGCTGCGGGTCGGTGACCCGCACGGACAGCCCGCCGGTGCGCCCGCTCGGTATCAGGTCGGTGCGGTAGACCCGCACCGGGAGCGTCGCGGTCGCCGGAATCTCGCCCGGCGAACGAGCCACTCGACGACGAGGATTGCCGCGCAGATGCTGATCGCCGCGTGGAACACCGTGAGGTGGACGGCGAGGAGCACGTTGGTGTGCCACACGGCGCTGTAGGTGCCGATGCCGGAGTCCTGCCAGAACCGGGGGAGGAACCAGTACCGGTCCACGAGCGCCTCCTCCCAGATGGCGTAGGCGACGCCGAGCAGGACCAGGCCGGGGAAGCCCAGGCCGAACCGGTGGGCGACCTCGCGGCAGACCAGTGCCCCGCAGCCGTACAGGGCCGCCATGAAGGCGAGGTTCCCGGGCATCAGAAGCTCCAGGGGCGGGCTGGAGCCCGACAGGCCCTCGCCGAAGAGGGGCGCGATGAGAAGGATGAGCAGCACGGGGCTGGTGACGGCTCGCCGGAGTCGTCCGGGTTCACCACCGGTGGTCGCCATCACGCCAATCTCCCAGGAATGGTTCCGGCGGCGCATCGGCCACAGGTCGGCCGCCACCCTCTCCCGAAGTCGGCCCCTGCCGAGCCGAAGGAAGCCCCCAGGCGGCGAGGTGATATCCGAGGCGTCCGCTCAGCTTGCCCCCGGGCGTACCGATCCGTACCGGTGCCAACTGTGGGGAGGGCGGAAGATGCGGCTTGCAATGGTCGTGCTTTACACCGGAGCCGGCCTGATCGCTCTGCTCTACGCCGCCTTGACGTATCGGCGGCGGTCCGAGACGCCCCTGGCGCTTCCGCTCAGCCTCGTCATGGCCGGCTCGGCGCAGTGGGCGCTGGCCGACGCGTGCGCCCTGGCGGCGCCGACGCCCGGGCTGGCGGTCACTTTCAACTATTTGATCTTCCTCGGCGTGGCGACGGTCGTCGTGGGCTTCTTCTGGCACACCACGGTCTCCGCGGGGCGGCGGCCGCCGCGGCTCGCGCTGATGCTGATCCATCCGGTGCTGCTGATGGCCGTCCTCGCCACCGATCCGTGGCACCACCTCTTCTACCGGCGGGTCGAGGCGGGCGGCCTCGGGATGGTCGTGCAGCCCGGCCCGGCGTACTGGGCTCACGTCCTGTACAGCTACGCCATGATGGCGTTCGGCCTGGTGCTGGTGATCCGGGCGTTGCGCCGGGCGGTCCGCGGCCAGCGGCGGGTGTACCTGTGGTTCCTGGTCGGCGCTCTCGCGCCGACGGTGGGCAACCTGGTGACGGTGTTCATCGACGTGGACCTGCAGGGGCTCGACCTGGCCCCGGTGCTGTTCCTGACCTCCGGTGTCGTCTGGTGGTGGACCGACCGCTCCGGCGTGAACTCCGATCCGGTGCCGGTCACCTATGCGCAGGTCCTCTCGGCGCTCAGCGACGCCGTGATGGTGCTGGACCCCAACGGCCGGTTCCTCGACGTCAACCCGGCTGCCACCAAACTGCTCGCCGCCGTGAACCCGGCGTGTGACGCCGTGATCGGCAGGCAATGGCGGGAGGTCGTCGGCCCGCACTTCACCGCGATGGTCGCCGACACGGGCCAGACCACCATCCACGGCCCCTCGGGCGACGTGTACGACTTCCGGGTCGTCAAGATCGAGGCCGCCGCCGACGGCACCAGCACCTGCACCGTGGTGGTGGCCCGGGACATCACCGAGCTGGAGCGGCTCCGCGCCGAGCTGACCGATCAGGCCGTCCGCGACGGCCTCACCGGGGTGTACAACCGGCGGCACCTGGCCGCGGTGCTGGACGCGCAGGCCCGCGCCGCCGCCGACGGCGACCCGCTGTCGATCGTGATGATCGACGTCGACCACTTCAAGGCCGTCAACGACCGGTACGGGCACGCGGTCGGCGACCGGATGCTCGTCGACCTGGCCCGGCAACTGACCGGCTCGGTCCGGGAGAGCGACCTGGTGGCCCGCTACGGCGGCGAGGAGTTCGTGGTCGTCCTGCCGGGGGTTCCCGCGCACGCCGCGGCCGAACGCGCCGACCAGTGGCGCCGGCAGTGCGCCGCCAGGGCGATCGACACGCCGCACGGCACGCTGAACGCGACCTTCAGTGCGGGCGTGGCGCAGCTGGCCGCCACCGGCGGCCCCGACGAGTTGCTGCGCCTCGCCGACGAGGCGATGTACCGGGCCAAGCGGGCGGGCCGCAACCAGGTCCTGGTGGCCGAGTCCGCCCTGTCCATCAGCGGGTAGCGGTGTGACGGGTCGCGGTTTCGGGTAGAGGCTTCGACCGCTGGTGGGCTGCGCGGATTGAGGTCGGTCGGTGAGCACGTTCGTGTCGGTTGCCGTCCTGGTCGCGGTGCTGGGCTTCGCGGTGGCCCGACCCTGGGGCCTGCCGGAGGCGGTGGCGGCCGTGCCCGGCGCGGGCCTGGTTGTCGCGCTGGGCCTGGTGTCGTGGCGCGACGCGGGGCGGGAACTCGCGGCGCTCGGGCCGACGGTGGGATTCCTGGCGGCGGTGCTGGTCCTGGCGTACCTGGCCGACGAAGCGGGCGTGTTCGGCCATGCCGGCTCGGTCGCCGGGCGGTTCAGCCGCGGCTCGCCGCACCGGCTGCTGGGCGTGGTGTTCGTGATCGCCTCGGTGGTGACCGCGCCTGGACGCCACGGTGGTGTTGCTGACGCCGGTGGTGCTGGCGACCGCGACGGGCATGCGGGTGCGCGCCAAGCCGCACCTCTACGCGTGCACCCACCTGGCGAACTCCGCGTCGCTGCTGCTGCCGGTGTCGAACCTGACGAATCTGCTGGCGTTCACGGCCAGCGGGTTGACCTTCGCCGGGTTCGCCGGGCTGATGGCGCTGCCGTGGCTGGCGGTGGTCGGCACCGAGTATCTGCTGTTCCGCCGGTTCTTCGCCGACGACCTGGCCGCCGCCGCGCACCGGGCGCCCGCGGTCGAGCCGGTGCGGGCGCCGCGGTTCGCGCTGGTGGTGCTGGGGGCCACCCTGGCGGGGTTCGCGCTGGCCGAGCCGCTGGGTGTGCACCCGGCGTGGGTGGCGGCCGGCGGGGCGCTGGTGCTGGCCGCCCGCCGGCTGGCCCGGCGGCCGCTGGACGAGGCGGGCCGGCTGGTCCGGGCCGCGAACCTGCCGTTCTGCGCGTTCGTCTTCGGGCTGGGCGTTGTCGTGCTCGCGGTGCGCTCCGGCGGGGTCGGCGACCTGGTGGGCCGGCTGGTGCCCGATCGGGGCGGGCCGCTGGGTCTGCTGGCCGTCGCGGTGCTGGCGGCGGTGCTGGCCAACGTGGTGAACAACCTGCCGGCCACGCTGATGCTCACGCCGCTGGTCGCGCACTCCCCGGGCCTGGTGCTGGCGGTGCTGCTGGGGGTGAACGTCGGCCCGAACCTGACCTATGTCGGCTCGCTGGCAACCCTGCTGTGGCGCCAGATCCTGCACGCCCGCGACCATCCGCCCGCGGCCGGCGATTTTCTGCGGCTGGGTGCGCTGACCGTGCCGGCGTGTCTGCTGGCCGGGGTGGCGGCGCTGTGGCTGGGTCTGCGAGTGTCGGGGACGACGTGAGGATGGGTTCGCCGTGAAGATTGTCGTCTGGGTCACCGAGGGCGGCTGGGAGGCGTGTGTGGACGCCGCCCGGGAGCTCGCCGGCGGGCAGGTGGTGCTGCTGCACGTCGTCGACACCGGCACCGTCGAGGTGGTCGCGGGCGCGCGGGCCGGGCTGCTGGGCCGGGCGATGCCCGCGGGCGGTCCCGCCGTGGAGGCCGCGCTCGGCGCGGCGCAGGCGGCGCTGCTGGACGCCGCCGAGGCGAGGCTGGGCCGCCCCGCCGAGCGGATCGGCCGGCGCGGACGCGTCGAGCGGGAGGTCGTCGCCGCGTGCGGTGACGCCGGGCTGCTCGTGCTGGCCCGCGACGGCGACCACCTCCGGCTCGGGCCGCGCAGCCTCGGCCCCGCGACCCGGTTCGTGCTCGACCACGCGCCGTGCCGCGTGCTGCTGGTCTGGCCCGACGAGCCACCGGATCTCGACACGCTCCCGCCGCCACCCCCGGATCGACCATGAAGGCCGGTGAGCTGTCGGAAAGCCGGATGTGATCATGCTGCTACGGGCAGTAGGGTCCGCTCGTGTCGTCCCAGGCAGTCGCCGCCCAAGTGCTCGACCGGATCGGCCGTGCGGGGTTTCCGGCCGGCCTCGGCCCGCTCGCCGAGCTGCCGGACGACGAGGCGCGCGAGCTGATCTCGGCGCTGGTCCGCTGGGTGCTGGACGCTCCGGCGGCCGGTCAGGCGGCCGCGCTGACCCGGCTGGTGCGCGTCGTCACGGCGATCAACAGCTCCGGGCGGGACATCCGGGCGGACCTGCCGGACGAACTGCTCGGGCTGCCGTCGTACCGCCTCAAGGCCGGCGGGCGGGTGCTGCCCCTGATCGAGACCGCGCAGATCGAGCGGCTGGTCGCCGACAACGGGTCGGCTGAGCTCGCGGACGCGCTGGAACGGGCCAGGCCGCACCTGCGCCGCGTCGCCACCGCCTCGGCCGGCCCGCAGGACGCGCTCACCAGCCTGGTGCGGCAGCTGCAGCCCGTCGCGCGGGAGGAGCAGCGCCCGACGCGAGGGCTCCCGAGACCCCCGGCCGGCCACGACGCGCAGGTTCCGCCGCCGCGGGCGCGGCGCCGGGCGGATCCCCGCCTGGAGGCGCCGGAGCGCGTCGAGCCGGGCGCGGTCTTCGAGCTGCGCGTCGGCCTCGCCGAGCGGGTCTCGCCCGGCGTCGAACAGCCGGGCGGCGAGGGCATGCAGGTGCCGGTGGGCACGTTCACGCTGACCGTCAAGCTGCTCCTGGACGGCTTCGCCATCCTCGGATCACCGTCGACCGTGGAGCTGACGGCGGACGATCAGGACCCTTATCCGTACGCGGTGGTGCGGCTGCGGGCGCTCGAGGACCCGGCGTACGCCGACCGGCGGAAGATCGTCGCGGCGTACCAGTTGGGTGAGCAGTTGCTCGGCCTGTCGTTCCGCTGGGTCTCGGTCGGGGCGCAGCCGCCGCCGCAGGAGCCGCCGGCCGGGCCGGGCCGGGTGTGGATCCTCGACACCGACGACACCCAGCAGCCCGACGTCTACGTCCAGGTGGTCAGCGGCAACAACCTGTCCGACCCGCGCCTGCTGTGGCTGTTCGGCTCGCCGCACCCGCAGGTCGCCGGGTCCGGCGGCTGGATCGCGCACGGCACCGTCGAGAACGCCGCCGAGTGGAGCCGGATCCGGTTCCGGGGCGTGCAGGCCCGCCGCGACAAGGCGGATCTGCCCGACTATCTGCGGGGGATCGGCAAGGAGGTGCGCGCGCTCATCCCGCCCCAGCTGTGGCAGGCGCTGCGCGCCGCCGGCGCGGTGACCGGAACCCCCGCGGTCCTGCTGGGCACGGCCGATCCGTACCTGCCGTGGGAGCTCGCGCTGCTGCCGGAGGGCTGGGGCCGGCCCTACGGCGAGGTGCTCGGCGGCTATGCGGCGATCGGCCGCTGGTCGCACCCCGGCGAGACGACGGCGCCGGCACCGGCGCCCGCGGCCCGCATCGAGGCGCGCCGGATGGCCGTGGTCTCCGGCGACTATCCGAAGAGCCGGCGGCTGGCCGAGGCCGAGCAGGAGGCGGCGGATCTGACGGCCGACTTCGCCGCCAGCGCCGTCGAGGCCCGGACCGAGGCGGTGATGGCGTGCCTCCGGGCGGATCCCGCATTCGACGTCGTGCACTTCGCGGTGCACGGCAACTTCGACGCCACCGGAACGGCCGACGGCATCCTGATGGTGGACGGCGACTTCCTGTCGCCGGTCTCGGTGCGCGGCCTTCCGCCGAGCGGCATCCGGCTCGTCTTCCTCAACGCCTGCCAGCTCGGCCAGGCGCAGTCGCTGCTCGGCGAGCCGAACGGGATGGTCCCGTCGTTCGTCGACATCGGCGCGGAATCGGTGATCGCTCCGCTGTGGAAGGTCGACGACGCGGTGGCGCGCGAGGTGGCGGCGGGCCTCTACGAGACGCTGCGCAACGGCGGATCGCCCGCCGAGTACTTCCGCCGGCAGCGACAGGAGAGCCACGGCAAAGAGGGCCAGCCGTTCGGCACCCGCCTCGCCTATCTCTACTTCGGCCACCCCCGGCTGGCCGTGACCTGGCACTGAAAGGGAGTGCGACCGATGACCGAGCTGCAGGTGGGCGGGACCGTCGAGCTGGAGCACCAGGTCTCCGTCTTCGCGGCGGACGTGACCGGCACCGCCGGGGAGGTCACTCCCGGCCCGGCGCCCGGCACGCCGGCACGGGACGCGGCGCCGGTGGGACTGGGCGAGGTGCTGGCCGAGCAGGCGGTGCCGGAGCGCGGTGCCGAGGTGCTCGGCGGGCGGGCCGAGCGGGCGGGCCTGGTCCGCCGCCTGGAGATCCCGCTCGGCGAGCTGGCGCCGCAGCCCGGCGCCGGGCGGCCCCGGGTCGAGCTCACCGTTCCGGCGCCGGACGACGACGAGGCGCAGGCGGTGCTCGAGGTCGACGAGTACGGCCTGCTCCGCTGGCACTTCGCGGTGGACGGCGCCGACGCCGGCGCGGGTGACCGGGGCGGTGCGACGCAGACGTTCAGCATCCCGGTGAACCCGATCGAGCTCGACGGCGAGGACGGGCCCGGCGAGCGTGGCCTGCTGGGTCTGGGCGTACGCAAGGCGTTGCACGTGGTGCGCTTCCCGGTGGAGTTCGTCGCGGGCCGGGCGGCGCGGTTCGCGGCCGGCCGGTGGGAGACCCGGCACCGCCCGTACGGGCTGCACCGGGCCTCGCCCAGGTATTTCGCCGGCGAGCCGGACCCGGCCGATCGCGGGCTGTTCGACGGCGGGCCGGTGCTGTTGCTGATCCACGGCACGTTCAGCGTCGGGCGATCCGGTTTCGCCGGCATCGGCGCCGACGCGGCCCTGCTGCGCGAGCTGTCGGACCGCTACGCCGGCCGGGTGGTGGTGTTCGACCATCCGTCGGTGCACGTCGACCCGGACGAGAACGCCCGGATCCTGCTGGAGTCGCTGCCGCCCGATCGGCGCACGGTCGTCGACGTGGTCGCGCACTCCCGCGGCGGCCTCGTCGCCCGGCGGCTGGCCGCGCCGGAGGCCGCCGGCGCGGCCCGGCGCCCGCCGCCGGTCGTGCGCCGGATGATCCACGTGGCCACGCCCAACGCCGGCACCCCGCTGGCCGGCCCCGAGCACCTCGGCGACCTGCTCGACGTGTTCAGCAACCTGGTGACCCTGTTCACCGACGAGGGCAGCGGCGCGATCGCCTCGGCGGTCATCGAGGTGGTCAAGCAGGTCGCCACCGGGGCGCTGAGCGGCCTCGACGGGCTGGCGGCGATGGACCCGGCGGCGCCCTGGCTGGCCGGGCTCAACGCGGCGCCGGCCGACCCGGGCACCCGGGTCGCGGCGATCACGTGCGACTACGACTCGGCGGGCGCGAAGGTCGCGGTGCGGGCGCTGGACTTCATGGTTGACCGCCTCTTCGGTACGGGCAACGACCTCGTCGTGCCGACCGCCGGCGTGTACGAGGCGGGCTCGTACCTCGTCGACGACCGCCTCGACCTGTCCGGGGCGGCGCCGTCGGTCGCCCACTCGGGGTTCCTCGGCGACCCACGCGTACACGGGTGGCTCGCCGACCGGCTGCCGGGGAGCCGACGGTGACCTACTCGGTGATCTGGATCGGCCCGAAGGACGGCGACAGCCATCCGGTCGAGCTGCGCGCGCCGGACGGCCTCTCCGGGCGCATGCCGGCGACCGCGGTCGATGACGTCCGCGCGCTCGACATCAGCTCCGACGGGACCCCGAAGGCCGCCCTGGACAAGGCCGGTCTCGCCCTGTTCGACGCGCTGGCCGCCGCGCTCGGTCCCGGCCTCGGGCCGCGGCTGGCGGCGGAGGACGTCGTGCTGGACGTCGAGGCGGCCGAGCTGGGCCGCCTTCCGTGGGAGCTGCTCCGGGTGCGGCCGAACAAGCGGATGGTCTTCGCCGACGAGGCCTGCCCGGCGGTGCGCGGGCGCCTCCCGTTCGCAGCGCCGCCGCCGGGCGTTCCGACGCCCGTGCACGTGCTGGTGGTCATCGGCGATCCCACCGACGGCCGGATCAACGCGCAGCAGGAGATCGACGCGATCTACGCCGGCGTGTGCGAGCTGCCGGCCTGCTGGCAGGTGGACGTCCTGTCGGGACCGTCGATGCCCGAGCTGAAGGCCGCCTTCGCGGACATCGGGCCGCACGTGCTGCACTTCATCGGCCACGGCGTGGACGACGACGGCGCGCCGGCGCTCGGTGTGGTCAGCCCGGTGGGCGGGGACTGGCCGCTCACCGCGGACTTCGTCGGAAACGCGCTGCGCAACGCGGAGCCGCCACGTCTGGTCGTGCTCAACGCCTGCCGCACCGCGACCGGCGCCGAACCCGCCGGTGCGGGCCCGGACGCCGCCTGGGGCGTGGCCGAGGCGTTCCTGGACAACGGGGCCGGCGCCGTCGTGACGATGCAGGGCGACGTGGCGTCCGACGCCGCCGTCGTGTTCAGCAAGGGGCTCTACCGCTCGCTCGTCTGCGGAAGGTCGCTGCCCGAGGCCGTCGCGACGGCCCGCAACGACATGGCGTTCGACCAGCGGCTCCGGCCGCGCGACTGGGCACTGCCGGTGCTGACCGCGCGCGTCGATCCGGCGGGTGCGCTGACCGTCGTGCGCAAGGTCGAGCCCGGCGACGCCGTGCGGCACGAGCCGAAGGTGTTCGACGACGTGCGATGGATGGTGGACCGCAGCGCCGAACGCCGCCGGCTGCTGCGCTGGCTGGACGGCGCCGGGGACGACGCCTCGGTCCGCGTCGTCGGGATCACCGGCGGCGAGTTCGTCGGCAAGAGCCTGATCGCGCTGGCGTGCGTCCTGGTCGGCCGCATGCGCGGCATGCCGGTCGCGTACGTCGACCTGCGGCGCCGGCGCGGCCACCTCGACTGGGTCGGGTTCATGAGGGCGCTGGCGGAGGCGGCCGTCACCGGCGTCGGCCCGGCGGCCGAGATCCCGGCGCAGCGGTTCCGCGACCACCTCGAACGGGTGGCGGCCGAGATGAACGCGGGACTTCCCGGGCGGCCCGCGGTGTCGACCATCACCGATTCGATCATGCCGCCGAGGCCGACCGGGCCGCTGCGCGTGGAGGACTACTACCGGGTCGCCTTCGAGGGCTTCGACACGTTCGTCGACGAGGTCGCGGGGCAGGGCCCGCTCCTCGTGGTGCTCGACCACGTCGACCAGCTTCAGGACCAGAAGCCGATCGTGCGGTGGCTGATCGCGCCGGCGGCCGCCGCGAAGACGCAGCGCATCCGCATCGCGGTCTTCGGGCGGGAGAACGACCTCGAGCAGATGCTGCCCGGCACCGTCGTCGACCGGACCCACGACCTGCACGTCGGTGAGTTCCCGCCGGCCGACATCGTCAGGCTCGCACACGAGTACTGCGTCCGGATCCAGCGCCGGGACGACTACCGGGCCGCCGTACGCGACGAGGCGGTCTGGAAGGAGTTCGTCGACGAGATCCTCGAATGGGCCGAGAAACGCTCCGGCGGCGGCGTGGAGATCTCTCCCGTGGAGCTGAGCTACCTGGAGAAGATCCACCAGTGGCGGGTGAAGGCGCGATGAACGAATACTCCGCCGCCGCGATGGCGACCCGGCTGCTGGGCGCCCTGGACGACCCGGCGCGGGCCGCGGTCCGGCGCTGTTCCGTCGTCACCTCGTTCGACGAACCGCTCTACAACGAGATACTCCGCGACGGCGGGCCCGGCCTCGACGAGCTGGTCGACGAGGGCTGCATCGAGGCGAACCGCGGCTGGGGCGGCTTCCAGGTGCCGCGCACGCTGCGGGACGCCGCGTGGACCTCGTGGTGGTCCGAGGCCGGGCTCGCGCCGGCCAGCCGGCGGGTGCCGCCGTCGCTGCGCGACCTCGCGATACGCGTCGCCGAACGGCCCGCGACGCCACCCGAGGAGGAGCTTCGCGCGCTGGTGCTCGCCGACCCGGACCGGGCCGCCGGGCTGTTCGAGCGCGTCTACCGCGAGCGGGACGAGGTGCTGGACTATCCGGGCTGCCAGGACCTGCTCGACGTGCTGGCCCGGCCCGAGCTTCTGCCGCTGCTCGGCGCCCGCCTCGTGGAGCTGCGCAACGACCGGGACCGCTACCTCAAGGCGCGGCTCTTCTGGCATCCGTCGATGGTGGCGACGGCCCGCTATCTGCCGCGGCCGCCGGTCGAGGCGCGGCTGAACGCCCTCGTCGCGAGCCACACCGGGCAGGCGCTGCGCATGTACGCCACCGGCGGCATGGGCAAGTCCACCGTCGCGCACCGGTTCATCGCGTGGGAGTGCGTCGCACGGCGGATTCCCTGCGCACTCGTCGACCTCGACACCGAGGTCTTCGACGCCACCGTCGCCGTTCGCTGGCCGTGGCTGGTGATCCTCGAGTTCGCCGCCCAGCTGAACCTGCAGATCGACGGCGCGCCCTATCAGGAACTGCTCCGCGAGTACGGCGTGTACCGCTCGATGCTGCTGCCCGCGACCGGCGACGCCGCCCGGTCGAGCAGCGCGGCGACCGCCGACCTCGCCGCCCTGCAGCGGTACGCGAGCGAGGTCGTCGAACGGTTCCGGCGGGTGACCGCCGCCCTCCCGATCCCGGTCCTGCTGGTCCTCGACACGCTGGAGGAGGCGACGCTGTGCTTCCCCGAGGCCGACGCCCTCATCGGCATGCTCGCCGAACTGTGCGAGACCGCGGCACCGGCGAAGCTGGTGCTGGCCGGGCGCGGCACGGCGTCCGAGGCCGAGATGCCCAGCCTGCGCCGGCTGTTCCCGGACGCGGAGAGCTCCGACCTGGCGATCGAGCCGTTCACCCGCGACGAGGCCGTCCGCTACCTGCGCGAGGTCCGCGGCGTCGACGACGAGGCCCTGGTCGACGTGGTGGCCGACCGCGCCGCCGGCTCGCCGTGGCTGCTCAGCATGTACGCCGACGTCGCCGCCTATCGCACGGCCGACCCGGCGGTGGTGGCCGGCTACGACCCGTACCTCGCCTGGTGCATCGACCGGGTGGTCGCCCGGCTCGGCGGCGCGCTGCAGTGGATGGTCCGGTACGGGGTGGTACCGCGGCAGCTGGACCGCGACTTCGCCGAGCGGATCGTCCACCCCCGGATGGTGGCGGGCCTGACCGGCGCCGCGCCGGACGATGACCCCGCGCTCGACCGGCGCCCGCCGCACGTCAAGGCGCTGTTCCCGGCGGACGGCACACCCGGGCCGCCGTTCGCGGCCGTCTGGGACTCGCTGGCGCGCTACGCCAACGAGTCGTCCTGGGCGAGGCTCTCCGCCGACCGCCGGACCGTGAGGTTCGACGACGCGCTCAGCGGGCCGATGCGCCGGATGCTCGCCGACCAGCCGGTCAGCCGTCACCTGCACGCGGACGCCGTCCGGTACTACCGGGCGGCCGGCGACCGGCTCCAGGAGCTCTACCACCTGTTCCAGCTGGACCCGGAGCAGTGGGCGGTGCGCTGGCGGCAGGCGATCGAGGACTGCTGGTCGCGGGGCGACATCGACGGCGTCATCGCGCTCACCGCGGACGCGGCGGAGCCCGGCTACGTCGGGGAACCCGACCCGTTCGGGATGCGATCCGGGCCGGCCGTCGACGATCCCAGCCTGGCGCACGCCTACACCGAGCAGGCCTGGGCACTCGCCGTGGTCGGCCGGCGCGACGGCATCGTCGCGGGCGATCCACTGTGGGCCCGGGTGCTGCGCTGCGCGAGGAACGCGTCGGCGCTGGACACCGGGCACCGCCCGGCTCGGTGGCTGGCCGCGCACGCCACCTGCCTGCTGATGAGCGGGCAGTACGCCGAGGCGCTCGAGGCGCTCGAGCGGGGCCCGGACCCCGGCGCCGACCATGGCGTCGGGACCGAGCTCGCCCTGCTGCGGGCGGAGGCGCTCGTCGGGCTGGGCCGCCACGGCGACGCGTGGCCGTCCGTCGTCCCGGCCGTTCAGGCGCTGGAGCCGGCGCGGGAGTTCCCGTGGACGGTGGTGCGCGCCGCCAACCTCGCCGCGGTCCTGGCCTGCCGGCAGGGAAAGATCGACTGGGCGTGCGATCTGGTCGACGGCGTGCTGGACAACGCCGACGCGCGGGCCCGCGGCGGCCTGCGGCGGCTGCGCGCCCGGCTGGCGCTCAACGCCGGTGCGCCCGGCCACGCCCTCACCCTGCTGGACCGGGACACCGACGCGGACCTCCTCGTCGAGGCGCTGCTCGACCTGGGGCGGCCCGAGGACGGCGTGGATTCGGCCCGGTCGGCGCTGTCGATGCTCGACGCCGACGGGCAGGCGGCCCGGCGCGCCCAGCTCCTGACGCTGGCGGCCCGCTGCCACGCCGCGTTGCTCGATCACCCGGCCACGATCGACCTTCTCGACCAGGCCTTCGCGATCTGGTCCTCGCTGCAGGACATCGGTGCGGCCGCGCTGACCGCGCTGACCAAGGCCGGGCTGATCCTGGACACCGCGGGCGACCTGCGCACCGCGCAGGCCTACCTCGAGGAGTTCGAACGCCTCCAGCCCCACCCGACCGGGGTTCACCAGGCACGGCACGCGATCCTCTCGGCACGTCTGGCCGCCGCCCGCGGCAACCGGACCGCCGCGTACGCGACCTGCGTGCGGGCCCTCGACGCGCTGGCGGCGCAGGACGAGGACGTCCGGCTCAGGGCCGAGGTCGCGGTGCTGGCGCTGACCGTGGCATCGCCGGAGGACGCCGACGCGGTGGCCGGCACGCTGGAGGCCCTGCTCGACCGGATCGAGCCGCGCGCCGCGCGTACCCGATTGCTGGCCGGACTGAGTCGCGGGACCGGCCCGATCGGCGCGGCCTGGCGCTGGACCGGCGACGGCCCCACCGCGGAGGCCGAGCCGGTCGTGCTGCGCTGGACGGCCGAGGTGTGCCTGGCGGCCGGCAATGTGGAGGACGCGGTCCGGCTCGCCGCCCTGGCGGCCGGCGACGCCGCGGATGACTACGGCCACTGGAGCTACGTGGAGTTCCTGTCGCGGGCCCACCGCCTGGACCTCGCGCCGCCGCCGCAGCCGCCGCCCGACACCTGGCCCCACCTGCGCGACGCGTACTTCGTGCTTCGGTACGAGGACGCCGAGCCCGGCGACGAGGCGCTCGACAGGCTCGACATCGACGGGACGACCCAGTGGGCGGCGCGTGCGCAGGTCGCTCGGTCCCGGATGCTGCGCCGGCTCGGGCGCGACGCCGAGGCCGCGGCGTACCGGGCCCGCGAGATCTACAGCGACCTCGACGATCCGCGCGAGGACGACCCCGAACTGGTCGTCAACGCGGCCGACGCCCGCGGTGTCCTGCCGGGGTGGGGCTACGTCATCGACGCCCGCATCAGCGTCGGCGGCGACGGTGACCTGCGGATCGACGATGAGCCGCTCACCGGCGCGCTGCGGCGCCTGGCGGAGGTGCCGGACGCCGTGATCCGGATCGAGGCGGACCCCGCCGCGGCGCCGGAACCGTTCGAGATCACCGTGCCGTGGCCGGCCGCGGCCCGCGCCGTCTACCGGGCGCCGCGGACGTCCACCCAGGACAAGGCCGAGGCGCGGCTCATACAGTTCGCCCTGACCGTGCTCGGCCGGTCGCCGGGGAAGATCGACGGCCGGTTCGGCACTCGGACGCGCCGCGAGCTGATCGCCTTCCAGAGTGCCCGCGTCCGCCCGGCCGACGGTGAGGCGGGCCCGCGGACCTGGGCGGCGCTGACCAGGGCGGTGCGGGAGCTGCCGGCACGCCCGCCGGTCGTCCTGTCCCTGGAACGCGACGTCGAGGACTCGATCAACTCCGCTCGCGGGGTGACCCACTACGGCGCACCGCTGGCGTTCCTGTTCGAGTCGCTGGAGTGGGTGCACGGCAGCCTGGAGCTGCTCGGTCCGCAGATCCCGGCGGTCGATCTGCTCTACGTCAACGGCTCGATGGAGTCGAGCGGCCAGGTCCCGGTGATCTCCGCGCGGAGCGAAACGTACGGCTACGAATCGCCGTGGCGCGCGGCCTCGCAGGTCGAGTCGCTCACCGTCACCATGTTCGACCGGTTCCTCAGGCAGGCCGCCGAGGTGAACGGCCTCGCACCGGTCGTCGTGCTGGACGTGTCGCTGTCGGCGTCGAAGAGCGAGGCGGACCGGCAGGTGCGCCTCCGCAACGACTTCGCGCACCAGCTGATGAGCATGGGCCACGCGCCGACGATCCTGGGCACCGGCTCCGGACCCGACGCCTCACCGGAGAATCTCGTGTCGGTACTGGACGCCGCCGCCAGGTTCGGCTGGACCGCCGTCGACCTGTTGGTCCGGGCGCGCGAGCAGCAGGCGTACGAGGCGGGCGTCGCGTTGTTCAGCGCGGCGCCGATCGAGCGCTTCCCGGTCATCGCCACCACCCGGCGACGCTGATGCCTCAGGAGCTCAGTCGCAGTCGACCTCGGGCCGCAGCGCTTGGACGAAGCTCGTTCGCCGCAACTGGACGCCGGCCCGGCCGCGGGGGCCGCCGGGCGCCGTCATGAGCGTATCGGGTCAGGCCGCACCCGATAGGCCCACGACGGCGGCCGGCGGCCACCGCGGCATCCGCGTGGTCGCGACCGTGCTACGACTCGGGCGTTGCGGCCAGGGCGGCGACGATGGACGCGTCGGCGGTGGCCTTGTCGACGCCGAGGCCGGCGAGGACGCCCGTGCCGTCCTCGAGTTCGAGCAGCGCGAGCAGGATGTGCTCGGTGCCCACGTGGCTGTGGTTCATCCGCAGCGCCTCCCGGAAGCTCAGGTCCAGGGCCTTCTTGGCGTGCACGTCGAACGGGATGAGCGCGGGCACGGCGTCGGCCGCCGCCGGCAGCGTCGCGGTGGCGGTCTGCCGGACCGCGTCGAGCGACACGCCCTGCGCGACGATCGCCCGGGCGCCGAGCGCGGCCGGGTCCGCCACCAGGCCGAGCACCAGGTGCGCCACGCTGATCTGGGCGTTGCTCTTGGCGCGGGCCTGCTCCTGCGCCGTCACGACGACCTTCCGGGCGCGGCTGGTGAAGCGGCTGAAGCCCTGGCTGGCGTTGAGGTCCGGCGCCTCGCCCTTGGCGACGAAGCGCTTCTGGGCCGCCTGCTTGGTGACGCCCATGCTGCGGCCGATCTCCGTCCAGGAGGCGCCGGAGCGGCGCGCCTGGTCGACGAAGTGCCCGATCAGATGGTCGGCCACGTCCCCGAGGTGGTCGGCGGTCAGCACCGCGTCGGTGAGCTGGTCGAGGGCCCCGGAGTGCGTCTTCTTGATGGTGTCGATCAGCTCGTCGAGCCGGATCGAGTTGGTGGTGGGTTCGGCTGTCGTCATGCGTCAACCATAAGTTGACGGCCCGGGCCACGTCAACCCGAAGTTGACGCTGCGTCCGGCGCCGCTCCGAACGCGTTGCTTTTCCCCCAACCTTTTCCGGACGATTGTCGTCTTGGCTGGTATGACAACAGCACCGGTTCGGGCGAGACGGGGTTGCCGTGGACGAACTGACTCCTGACTTCGACGCATTCGTGCAGTTCAGGACGCCGGCTCTGCTCCGTTCGGCGTATCTGCTCACCGGCGATCAGCACCTGGCCGAGGATCTGGTGCAGAGCGCCCTGGGCCTGACCCATCGCGCCTGGCGGAACCTGCACGCGACGGGCAACGCCGAGGCGTACACCCGCAAGACGATGTACCACCTCCAGGTCTCCCGCTGGCGCCGCCGTCGCGTCGTCGAGTGGTTCTCCGGCGACCTGCCGGACCGGCCGGGCGTGCAGTCCGACCACGCCGAACACACGGTGCTGCGGCTGTCGCTGCTCAGCGCGTTGTCCCGCCTGACCGCCAAGCAGCGCGCGGTGATCGTCCTGAGGTTCTACGACGACCTGACCGAGGTGCAGGCGGCGGAGACCCTGGGAGTCAGCGTCGGCACCGTCAAGAGCCAGACCGCGAAGGCGCTCGAACGGCTGCGGCTCCTCGCACCGGAGCTCGATGGAGTCAGTATGATCGGAGACGCCCGATGATCGATATCGACGCCCTGCGCCGGGAACTGAACGAGACCGCGACCGAGGTCGACACCGTCGACCTGCGCGAGCGGGCACTGGCCA
Organism: Actinoplanes sp. NPDC026623; assembly: GCF_040638275.1. Classification (NCBI taxonomy): domain Bacteria; kingdom Bacillati; phylum Actinomycetota; class Actinomycetes; order Micromonosporales; family Micromonosporaceae; genus Actinoplanes; species Actinoplanes sp. NPDC026623. The sequence continues at coordinate 28,570 of NZ_JBEZXZ010000099.1, forward strand.
CCTCTCACCGCGTACGGATCCGCCGCACCGCCGCGACCGCCGTCGCCGGGCTCGCCGTCGCCGCGCTGGCGCTCGGCACCGCCGTCGCGGTCCGGGCCGACCGGACTCCCGCACCGCCCGCGGTACCCCCCGTCCCGTCGCCGACCCTGCTGCCGACCGAGCGGCAGAGCGGCCGGCCGGACCTTGGCCCGTTCGAATCCGGCACCCTCACCGTGCCCTCCTGGGGCGTCGCCGCGTCCGTCGGGTGCAGCGAGGGGCGGATGACCCTGACCGATGCCGGGCAGGAGCGCGACGACCCGCACCGGCCGGTGAACGTCCTGTCCTACGTCGCGGTGGACGTCGACCAGGACGGCGCCGAGGACTATGTGGCGCACCTGATGTGCGGCGAGGGACCGGAGGCCGGCGGCAGCCAGGTCGTCGCGTTCCGGCGCGACGGCCGGGAGCTGCGGCCGATCGGCCGAATCGTCGGCACCCAGGACGGGTTCGGCATGATGGACCATGTCGAGGCACGCAGCGGTGGCCGGGTCGCGATCCTGGTCGCCAAGGAATACACCGACACCGGCGAGGAGACCGTGCCGAACCAGTGGCGCACCTACGCCTGGCGCAAGGGCGGGTTCCAGCAGGTGGGCGGCCCCACGACGTTCCCGGCGAAGCCCCCGGCGGCCCTGCTGTCCGTCGTACCGTCGACGCTGGCGTTCCGGCCGGCCGGAAGCGGATTCACCGGCAAAATGACGGTGACGGTACGCAACGACGGCGACGTCGACGTCCCCCGGCTGGAGCTCCTGCTGATCCTGCCGGGTCAGGTCCGGCCCGCGGGCGGAGACTGGGCGGGCTGCACCGTTCGCTCCGACGAGGACGACAAGAGCGACGATCCGACGGCGCTGGTCTGCGCGGTCGACGGGCCACGGGCGCGATCGCGCGTCTCGATGCCGTTCACCTTCGTCGCCGCGGAAAAGCCGGTGGCGGTCGAGGACGAGATCGGCATCGGCAACCACGAGGTGTCGATAACGCAGCTGCCACCGTTCGGCGGACAGGTAGCGATGAAGGTGCCGGAGGCGATCATCGCGATCAGCCTGCCCTGAGGTTCCAGGAGCGGCGCGCTCCGGCGATCCGGGGCAGACCCTGGATGTCGCCCGCGATCACCTTGCGGCATGATCTTCGGGTGCGCCGCTCCCTGGTATCCCTCGCCGCTGTCTGTTCGATGTTGCCGGCGCTGTCCGGCTGCGCAATCGGCGACGCCACCGGATCGGGCCGTCCGGCAGCGGCCGCCGGCAGCGGTCCCGCATCGGCACCGGCCGCCGGCAGCGGTCCCGCATCGGCACCGGCCGCGACGTCCGCCGCGGCGAGGCCGGCCCTGTGCGACGGCCGAAAGCCCGCGCCACGCGACCCGTTCCCCTTCAATCGCGACGCGACACGTCGCGACGGCATGCTGCACTTCTACGATGCGGGCGGCGATCCGGGAGGCGAGAGGTACGTCGGAGGCACCGCCTTCTTCGACAGCCTCGACTCGGCCACCTTGGCGGCCCTGATCGAGGCGCGGTTCATCGACCCGTACGACCGGCAGAATGCCGCACCGGCCGCGTGGGAGATCCTCGGGTTCCTCTGCCGCCACCCCCAGGTACGCGCCATGGGGTACGTGACAAGCATCGAACGCCCCGACTACCGCACCTCGCTCGAGACCGTCTACGCCGGCGAGATCGATGCGGAACTGCGTGCCGACGCCCTGAAGTTCTGCGTGGACGCCGAAGGTCTGGCCACCGACGATCACCTGGAATGCTTCTGGGACTGAGCGGACCGGGTAAGGACACCGCAGGAGTCCGGCGCAGCCGTGCTGACTGCCAGGGCCCTCGGACCGGCATGGCCGGATGCCGCTGTCGTGCCGACAAAGTTGGTGGGACCATCGGTGGGTGCGGTTCAAAGCCATCGCCCAGGACGCCGGCCGAGGCCGGGTATTGATCCCGGTGCCCTTCGATCCGAACGAGGTCTGGGGTGCCAAGCCCCGCCACCATGCCGGCGGAACCGCGAACGGCCATCGCGTTCGCGGCCTGATCGAGCGACACGACCAGGTGTGGGGTCTGCTGCTGGGCGCGATGTGGACGCGCGACTGTGCCGTCGCGGCCGGCGACGAGGTCGACCTGGAGATCGAGGCGGAGGGCCCGCAGCGCGCCGACCTCGCCGACGACATCGCGGCCGCGCTGGCCGCCAACCCGGAAGCCGCCGAATTCTTCGACGGACTGGCCCAGTTCTATCGGCGGGCATACCTGCGCTGGATCGACGCGACGAAGCGGGATCCGGCGCAGCGGGAGCTCCGGATCGCACAGACCGTCGACCTGCTCGCCGCCGGCGTCAAGGACCACCGTCAACGGCAACCGCCGGCACAACCGGCCGCCACCGACTGAACGCCGGGGGAGAACGCCGGAAACGAGCCGCGCCGGTCAGAGCGAGAAAGGCGTTTCCCGCTGCGGCGGGTAGACAACGGCGCGCAGGTCGCAGATGCCCCGGCGCCACCCGGGCCCGTCGGGGCTCTCATCCCATGCCTCGGCAGGCCACGACGATTCCCCGATCACGCAGTCCAGGGCGTCGACGGCGAGATCCCGAAGATAGGCCGGAAACCGCGGCCTGGGTCCGCTCGGCCCGTGGCTGGTGTCGACGGCCACGCCGCCCGGGCACCGGGCTGCGACAAGAGCAGCGGCGGCCACCGTCCAGGTCACCGGCAGAGTCCGCGGCATCGTCCACCAATTCACCGGAAGAGGCTCTCCAACGGCATGTCGCGACGCGCAAGCCCGCCGACCACAACCGTCGAGGCGCATCCGCCTGCGCGACGGGCGTGGTGGGTCCGCCTGCGCGACGGGCGGTGGTGGGGTCGCGTGCGCGACGGGCGGTGGTGGGGTCGCGTGCGCGACGGGCGTGGTGGGTCCGCCTGCGCAACCGGCGAGGTGCGTCCGCTTGACCCACCACCCACCCCGGCCTGCCCGACCGACCCTCCTGCCGCGCCCATAACGCGGAAGCCCGAT
>NZ_JBEZXZ010000100.1:0-31527 GCF_040638275.1 Actinoplanes sp. NPDC026623
GCCCTGGACGGGCTGCTCGCGGCGGGCGTGCACACGGTGGCGATGTTCGCCGTGATGGCGACCTGCGCGCTGCTGGTCTACGAGTTCGTGGGCCTTGGCGTGCTGCGCCGGGCCTGGTTCAACGTGGACCGGCTGTGGGCCGCGGTGATGGTCGCGGCGGGCGCGCTGACGATCGCCCTCACGGCGTGAGCCCGCGGGGCCGGACCACCGCCGCGGCCCCGCCGCCGCGCCTCACCGGCTCGGCGGTGGCGATCAGGGAACCGCCGGGGCGGAACTCGATCGCGGTCGCCGCGCCCAGCTCCGCGACGTCCGGCCCGAAGCTGTGGCCGAGCTCGGTCAGCCCGGGCCCGTAGCGGGTGTGGAAGGCGGGCTCGGCCTGAATGCCGGCGGTGTTGCGCTGCGAGGCCCGCGGCGCGGCCATCGCCTCCGGCAGCGTCATGCCCAGGTCGACCCGGTTGATCAGCATTTGCAGCACGGTGGTGATGATCGTGGCGCCGCCGGGCGAGCCGAGCGCCAGGAACGGCCTGCCGTCCTTGAGCACGATCGTCGGCGACATCGAGCTGCGCGGCCGCTTGCCGGGGCCGGGCAGGTTCGGGTCGGGCGCGGTGCCCTGCGTACCGGTGAAGTTGAAGTCGGTCATCTCGTTGTTGAGCAGGAAGCCGCGGCCCGGAACGACCATCGCGTTGCCGCCGGTCTGCTCGATGGTGAGGGTGTACTCGACGACGTTGCCCCAGCGGTCGGCGACGGTGAGGTTGGTGGTGCTCTGTCCGTCCTCGACCGGGCCGCCGACTGCGGCCGGCGTGCACCCGGAGGCGTTGATGTCGCCCGGCGGCACCGGCTTGGTGAGCGCGTGCGCGGGGTCGATCTGGCAGGCGCGCCGGGCCGCCCACGAGTCGCTGATCAGCTTGTGCAGGACGGAACGCGGGGTGTAGGCGCCGACGTACCGGTTGCGGTCGGCGAACGAGAGCGCGGTCGCCTCGGCGTACCGGTGAAGTGCCTGGGTCGTCGAGACCCTGGACAGATCGGTTCCCTCGAGGATGTTGAGCGCCTCACCGACGGCGGTGCCGCCGCTGGACGGCGTCGACATGCCGTAGACGTCGAGCCCGCGGTAGCCGGACCGGGTCGGCGCCGGGAACCGCGGCCGGTAGCCGGCCAGGTCGGAGAGCCGCAGGTCGCCGGGGCGGATCGGGTAGGGCCAGGCGCCGATCGGGTGTGCGGACACCGGCGGGCGCCGCACGGTCCGGACCAGGTCGGCGCCGACCGGCCCGGTGTAGAAGACGCCGGTGCCGCGCCTGGCGATCAGCCGGTAGGTGTCGGCCAGGTCGGGATTGCGCTGGATCGAGCCCACCGCCGGGGGTGCGCCGCCGGGCAGGTAGAGCGCGCTGGTGGCGTCGAACTGCCCGAACGCGGCGGCGTTGTCGGCGATCTGCTGCCGGAAGGTGGCGTCGACGGCGAAGCCCCGGTCGGCGACCGCGGCGGCGGGCCGCAGCAGGCCGGCCAGTGACCGCGTGCCCCACCGGTCGGCGGCCGCCTCCCAGGTGGCGAGGGTGCCCGGGGTGCCGGCGGAGAGGCCGCTGACCCGGGCCTCCTGGAAGTCGTAGGGCAGCCCGTCCGCCGGGTCGACGAAGATGTCCTCGGTCATCGTGGCGGGCCCGGACTCCCGGCCGTCGATGGTGTGCACCCGCCGGTGCGCGGCGTCGTAGTAGACGAAGAATCCGCCGCCGCCGATGCCGGCGGAGAACGGCTCGGTGACACCGAGCGTGGCCGCCGTGGCGATGGCGGCGTCGACCGCGTTGCCGCCCCGGCGCAGGACGTCGAGCCCGACCGCGGTCGCGGTCGGATCGACGGTGGTGACGGCGCCGCCGTATCCGGTGGCGGTGGGGTCGCGCGGCGGCGCGGTGACGTGCGCGGACGCCGCGGTGGGCACGAGCGCGGCGGTGGTCAGGGTGAGCGTGGCCGCCATGGCCAGCGCGAACGGGCGCATCATGCCTCCGGGCGATGAGGACAATGGACGGACTCCTCCTGCCTACCGGCAGAGGGCTTCGGGCACAAGCCGGGCTAGAACGAGGACCGGTCCAGCACGACGCCGACCCCGGCCGGCTTCGGCTCCACCGCCGCGCAGCTCGCCCCGGCCGTGACCGGCCGGAGCTCGAGCAGGTAGCGGTCCACCGCCGCGTTCACGCAGTCGCCGCGGCCGTACGCCACGTGGCCCCAGCCCTCGTACGTCAGCAGGAACGCCCGCGGGCCGAGCTGGGCGGAGACGTTGCGGGCCCAGGCGTACGGGGTCGCCGGGTCGTGCCGGGCGTTGACCAGCAGCACCGGGCCGGTACGGGCCGCCGGCAGCGGGGTCTGCGGGTTGTCGGTGCCCCGGGTCCAGCCCAGGCAGGTGTTGACCGAGGAGAGCGTCGCCGGGGAGAACAGCATCTGCGGCGCCCGCTCCGCGGCCCGGTCCAGGTGGGCCCGCAGTTGCGCGTACCCGGTGACGGGCACCGCCCAGTCGTTGCAGAACGCGGCCGGGTAGCTGTGCTCGCTGACGTCGGCGTGGTCCGGCGCCCGCCGGCCGGGCACGCCCCCGGCCGCGTCCCTGAGATAGCTGCCGAGCGAGTGCCACTGCGGGTCGTACAGGGATTCGACGGCGACCTTGACGAGCTTGTAGACGGTCAGCCGGTTCGCCGGCACGTACGGGTCCCACAGCATGCCGTCGCGGGCGGCGGCCAGCAGCGTGTTCCAGATTCCGCGCACGTCGAGCCCGTGGACCGCGCACTCGACGCTGCGATCGCACCACTTCACGAACTCGTCGAAGGAGTCCTGCGCGGCGGCGGCACCGCCACCGAGGAAGCCGTCGACGTCGATGCTGTGGTCGACGACGCTGTCGAGGACCAGGGCGCGGATCCGGCGCGGGTAGCGGGCGGCGTACTGCTCGCCCAGCAGGGTGCCGTACGAGGCGCCGTAGAAGCTGATCTTCTTCTCGCCGAGCGCGCCCCGCAGCGCCTCCAGGTCCCGCACCACGCTGAGCGTGTCGACGTGGCCGTACAGCGGGCCGGTGCGCTCGGCGCAGTCGGCGGCGAGGCGGCGGTTGTAGTCGACGGCCGCGTCGTACTGCCACGCGTCGTCGACGGCGATCGGCGGCCCGGCGGCCAGCAGGGCGGTGGAGCAGACGATCGGGTGGCTGCGGGAGACGCCGCGCGGGTCGAAGCCGACGACGTCGAACCGGCGGAGCAGTTCCGGGCCGAGGAAGGAGGTGCTGCTGAGGGCGAAGTCGACGCCCGAGCCGCCGGGGCCGCCCGGGTTGATCACCAGGGTGCCGATCCGGTCCGCCGGGTCGGTGGCGGGGCGGCGGGCGATCGCGACCCGGATCGACGGCCCGTGCGGGTCGTCCCAGTCGACCGGGACCTCGAGCCAGGAGCATTGCGCGGTCTCGTCGTCGGCGCAGGGCTGCCAGTCCGGCGCGGCGTCGCGCACCGCCCGGGCGGGGGTCGCGATCAGGGTCGATGCCGCCAGGACAGTCAGGAACGCGGCCAGGATCGGCCGTGTCGTCGCTCGCACCGGTTGTCTCCGCCCTGCACGGCAGGCGCGCCGCGCGCCTCCTGTTTAGGGCAAGCGCGCGGCGCGATCTACAGAAACAGGCGTTTTACCGCCTAAAGTGACTAAACCTTCAGGTGACGCAGCACCCTCTTCATCAGGTCGACCCGTTGCGCCTCGGGCAGCCCCTCCAGGCCGAAGCCCAGGTAGACGCTGTCCCGGGTGGCGGTGGCCGCACCCGAGTCGAAGGCGAGCTGGCTGCGCGCCCAGTCGGAGCTGTTGGTACCGGAGCCCGCCGGGGGCCCGGCGACGGTCCAGCCGCCGAGGTCGGCCTCGAACGAGGTCTCCTGCGCCACGACGCCGTCGGTCTCGATCTGCACCTTGTCCAGGAAGACGCCCAGGCCCTGGGTGCTCCAGTCGGACACGTAGGAGATCGACAGCTCCACCTGCTTGCCCGCGTACGCGGACAGGTCGGCGTCGAACTGCTTCCAGCCCGCGCTGGAGCCGGTCGCCGCGTTCCAGGTGCCGGTGGTGCCGGTCGAGCTGCAGTCGGCGCCCTGGTAGTGGGCCAGGAACGGGTGGATGGTGACGATGCCGGACTGGCAGCTGTCACCGGTCGCGGTGGTGGTCAGCCCGCCCGCGTCCGGCAGCGTCGTCCAGTCGTCGGTGCCCACGACGTGTGCCTCGACGAACATGAAGTCCCAGTTCGCCTCGGTGTCGAACGACGTCTGGAACTTCAGGTGCGCGGCGGCCGCCGACGTGAGGTCGACGGTCTTGGTGAGCCGCTTGTAGGAGACGTCCGCCTGGCCGCTCCACGCGTACCAGTCGCCGTCGAACGGTTCGTACGGCGCCGCGCCGGGCAGCTGCCAGTCGATCGGCGCCGTGCTGGCGAACTGCGGGAACTGGGCCCGCGGCAGGAAGCTCGAGGTGGCCAGGAACGCTGCCGTGTGGTCGCCGGCCGGCGTGCCCGAGAAGCCGGTGAAGGCCCCCGAGGTGCCGACGAGCGGGTACGGCGTCCCCTCCGCGCTGGTGCCACCGTCGTCGACGTACGAGTACGCGCCCAGCCAGTACTGCTGGAAGTCGTTCGCGATCGGCAGACAGGTCGGGTCGGTCGCGCTGGTGCACTCCCCCGGGCCGTCCGGCTGATACACGTACGCACCGTTGGCGCCCTGGGCGAAGCCCGCGTACTTCCCGCTGAGCAGCAGTTCGCCGCCCTCGTTCAGGTAGTCGCGGACGGCGAGCTCGGTCTCCAGCGCCGAGCGGGCCACCGTGCCGCCCGGCTGGCCGGCGGCGCGCGGGATGATGTCGTCGCCGGTCTCCCAGACCACCGCGTCGTAGTGCGACAGCACGCCGAGCGGGTGCGGCGCCTTGCGGCCGTGGGTGTCCATGTCGTACACGTCGGCCTTGCGGCCGGCGCGCCTGAGGGCCGCGACGTACTCGTCGGCGTACCGGGCGCTGGTCGCGCCGTCGGTGTTCGCCGGCGAGATGCCCGTGACGTCCTCGGCGGCGAGCACCAGCACGTCACCGCCGATCTTGTCGGCGACGGTATAGGTGAACGCGGTCGACTTCACGGTGCCCCGGCCCTTGCGGGCGGTGAACCAGACCTGCACCTTGTCGTTCGGCCGGGCCTTCGGCACCGTGCCACGCCGCTCGGCGAACCACTCGTCGACGCCGTCGCCGTAACGCTCGCCGTCGTTCCACTCCCTGGTGCCGGCGGTCTTCTCGCGGCCGCCGTTGATCTGGTAGTGCAGCGTGACGTCGCGCAGGCTGCGCCGGGCGATGACGGCCACCTTCTGGCGCGAGCCGTACGAGGTGTCGAACGCGTCGACGGTCAGGTCGGCGGTGCTGCGCCCGACGACCGACACCGGGTTGTCCGGGCTCTTCGCCGACTTGGCGACCGAGAGCGCGAACGGCAGGTTCTTGACGAACTCCTCCTGGATCAGCTTCTCGTCGTCCGGGAAGGTGAAGACGCTCTCGCAGTCAGCCGCGTTCCACTGGTCGTCCGGGTACTTGTTCGAGATGGTCTCGCAGGTGCTCATCTCGGGCGTGAAACCGATCGTTCCGGTACGCACCTGGGCGTGGAAGTCGGTGTCGCCGTTGGTGGTGTACAGCTCCGCGGAGATGTCCGGGTCGTAGCCGGGGATCGCCGGGTGCGCATCGTCGCCGGCCATCGCGATCGCGATCTGGTCGTCCGGGCTCGGCGTGCTGACCTGCCAGCCGATGCCGTAGAGCAGCAGCTCGGCGGCGGAGTGGTAGTTGACCAGGAACTCGAAGCCGACCCGCTTGAACAGGGCGTCGAGCGCCTTGGTCTCGGGCTCGGAGTTCGGGCCGGTGCCTCGGTAGGTCTCGCTCGCCGGGTCGGGCGACGAACCCTCGTTGTCATAACCCCACTTCGCCGCGAAGTTGCGGTTGAGGTCGACGCCGTCGCCAGCGGTGATCACACCGTCGCCGTTGTTGTCGCGCAGGTTCTTGCGCCACTGCCGGTTGCCCTCGGTGAAGGTGAAGTCGTAGCCGTCCGGGTTGACCACCGGCAGGAACCACAGCTCGGTGGTGTTGAGCAACCGGGTCAGCTCCGGGTCGGTGCCGTAGCCGTCGATGACGTAGTGCATCAGGCGCCGGTTCATCTCGGGAGTGATCCACTCTCGGGCGTGCTGGCCGCCGAGGTAGATCGCCGCGGGACGGCGGCCGTCCGGGACCGTGCGCGCGTCGCGCGTCACCTTGATGCCCTGGATCGGTACGCCGCGCACCGTCCGGCCGATGGTGATCAGCTTGGTCAGGCGCGGGTTGGCGGCGGCCGTGGCGGCGAGTTCGTCGCGGATGCCGCCGGGGGCGTTGTACTGCCGGAAGACCGTCGGCGCGGCGGCGGCCTGCCTGCGCATCGCCGTCGTGGTGCGCTTCTGGGTCAGCGGAATGCCCGCGGCGACGAGCCGGTCGGCTTGGCGCCGCCCGAGGATGGTCTCGACGGTGAACTTGCCGCCGGCGGCGGCGGTCATCGTGCTTTCATCGTGGTCGATGCCGACCGCGCGCAGGCGTTCGAGCTGTGGTGCGTCGAGGGTTCCGACGTACACCGCGAGGGTGTCCTCCGGTGTCGCGGCGGCGGCCGGCGCGATTGCGGACAGGACCGTGGCGGCCGCTGTCACGATCGATAATGCGCAGGCGGTAACCCAACGAGTTGGGGTCATGGTTAGAGCCTCCATGGGTGGGAAGGTCGTGTGTGGACCCTCCCGGCCATCGCGAGACGCTGTCAAGCATGCAAATCATTAGATCGGTGAAGAATCGATAACAGTACGTACTCACTCAGGCTTCTCCCAGAACCGCAGGGCACGGTGGCCCCATGTCAACCGCCTTTCGGCCGAGTGCACCCTGGGCAATAGCAGCGACGGCCGTCCTCCTGACCGGCTGCTCGAGCGACAAACCGCCCATCGCGCCCACCGCCGCCGCGTCCGCCACCATCACCGCGGCGTCGACGGCAGCGTCACCGTCCGTGAGCAAGGGCACCCCCGATCTGAGCGCGCCCGAGACCGTCGCGACCGGCCTGGACGTGCCGTGGGGACTGGCGTTCCTGCCCGACGGCAGCGCGCTGGTCGCCGAGCGGGGCGCCGGGCGGGTGCTGCGGGTGGCGCCGGGCGGTGGCGCGCCGAGGCCGGTCCTCACCGTGCCGGGCGTCGCCACGTCCGGCGAGGGCGGCCTGCTCGGCCTCGCGGTGGCCAGGGACTACGCCAGGACCGGCTGGGTCTACGCCTACTACACCGCGGCGGACGACAACCGGATCGCGCGCTTCAAGATCGGCGGCGGGGATCCGGAGGTGATCTTCGACGGGATCAGCAAGGCGGGCATCCACAACGGCGGCCGGATCGCGTTCGGCCCGGACGGGATGCTCTACGTAGGCACGGGCGACGCGGGCGAGCGCGACGCCGCACAGGACGCCGGCGACAGCAACGGCAAGATCCTCCGGCTCACCCCGGAGGGCCGGCCCGCGCCGGGCAACCCGACGCCGGGCTCGCCGGTCTGGAGCCTCGGTCACCGCAACGTGCAGGGCCTCGCCTGGGCCGCCGACGGCACGATGTACGGCATCGAGTTCGGCCAGAACACCTTCGACGAGGTCAACGTGATCAAGCCCGGCCACAACTACGGCTGGCCCAAGGTGGAGGGCAAGGGCGGCGTGGCCGGATTCACCGACCCGATCGTCACCTGGGCCACCGACGTGGCCTCACCGTCCGGCGCGGCGATCGCCGGCGACAAGCTGTACGTCGCCGCGCTGCGCGGACAGCGGCTCTGGATCGTGCCGCTCGGCGGCGGCGAGCCGAGGGCCGAGCTCTCCGGACGCTACGGGCGGCTGCGGACCGTGGCGGTCGCGCCGGACGGCGCGCTCTGGCTCACCACGTCGAACAGGGACGGCCACGTCGACCCACGGGACGGCGACGACCGGATTCTCCGCTTCCCCGCCCGGTGATCCCGGAAACGAGCGAACGCCGGCTCGGCCCCGCCCCCGGCGGGGGTCAGTGGGCGAGGCCGGCGCGGGGAGCGCGGAGATCAGACCTTGTTGTTGGGCGGCAGCAGCGGCAACTGGCTGATCACCTCGGCGTACCGGGCGATCTGTCTTCCGTTCGGCACCACGCCGAAACTACGAAGACCCTCCTGGATGGCTTGGGCAACCGCATCCTCGGACTGACCGCGATGCGTCTGCATGACCTGGTTGACCACGTAGTCAACGCGAAGTTGCATCTGCCACCCAACGTGCCGAGGAGCGGCACTGCTGGCGAGGCTGACGGCGGCGACGGGTTCCATACATCGAGTATCGGAAGTGCCCGGCACTATTCAAAAGGTCCCGGAACGGATGCAACCGGCTTGCACCCGGACCGCACCGTCCTCTCCATCAAACGGCCGATCCGGGTGCCGCCGATCAGGCGTCCGGGCGGGCATCCGCCGCCGGTCCGGCGCCCCGTTCGGGCACCCGGGTGGGCCGCAGCCACAGCCAGATCAGGAAGAAGGCGCCCAGGGCCAGCATCGCGAGGCCCATCCACAGATTGATCCTGACCCCCTGCGCCTTGTCGATCTCCGCGCTGCCGTCGAAGATCCCCACCAGCGTGACGATCAGCCCGTACACCACGAACAGGCCGCCGATCACCCGGCGCACGTCGAACAGCCGGGCCGCCGCCGACACCCGCTCCGCGTCCTCGCCCTGCTGGGCGTCGTCGGGGCGGTTCGCCTCCTCGGCCATGACGACTCCTCTCTCGGCTCGCGCCGGTCACCAGACGGGGATGTAGAACAGGAAGGCCAGCGCGACGGCGATGCCGCCGAGCAGGACCGGGTTGCGCCACCAGACCCGGTCGGCGGCGAGGATCGCCTCGCCCGACGTCGAGTCACCGGCGAGGCCGTAGACGAGGCCGCGCAGGTCGTTGTCCGGCTTGCGGGTGGTCAGCGGCGTGACCACGACGGCGAGGACGACGGCCGTGATGAAGGCCAGCCCCGCGCCCCAGAAGCTCTCCTCCAGGTCGGAGTCGAACTTGACGACGTCGCCCAGGTAGAGCAGGTAGAGGCTGAGCGACGCCAGCGTGCCGAGCACCAGCGACCAGAAGCCGGCCCAGGCGGTCATCCGCTTCCAGAACATGCCAACGATGAAGGTGGCGAACAGCGGGGCGTTGAAGACCGAGAACAGCGCCTGGATGTAGTTCATGATGTTGCTGTAGCCGGCCGCGATGAACGCCGTGCCGATGCCGATGATGACGCCGACGACGGTGGCGATCCGGCCCACCCGCAGGTAGTGCGCGTCCGAGCGGTCCCGGCGCACGTACGACTGCCAGATGTCGTAGGTGAAGACCGTGTTGAAGCCGCTGACATTCGCCGCCATGCCCGCCATGAACGACGCCAGCAGGCCGGTCACCGCGACGCCGAGCACACCGTTGGGCAGCAGGTCACGCATCAGCAGCGGGATCGCGTTGTTGTAGACGAGGTCGCCCTCGTCGGCGCCGAGACCCTTGACCGTGACGAGGGCGATCAGCCCCGGCAGCACCGTGATGACCGGGATGACCAGCTTCGGATACGCGCCGATGATCGGCGTGCGCCGGGCCGCGCTCATGTCCTTGGCCGAGAGCGCCCGCTGCACCTCCGCGAAGTTGGTCGTCCAGTAGCCGAACGAGAGCACGAAGCCGAGGCCGAACACGATGCCGATCCAGCTGGCGCCCAGCGGGTTGTCGGAGGTCGCCGTGCCCTGCCAGGTGTGCAGGCCGGCCTCGCCGAGCTTGCTGTCGCGCACCGCGTCCCACAGGCCGTCGATGCCGCCGACCTTCACCAGGCCGACGATGGTGATCGGGATCAGGCCCGCGAGGATCACCCAGAACTGCAGCACCTCGTTGTAGATCGCCGAGGAGAGCCCGCCGATGGTGATGTACGTCAGCACGATCGCGGCGCCGGTGACGATGGACACCCAGAGCGGCCAGCCGAGCAGGGCGTCCAGGACGAGCGCGAGGGCGTACAGGTTGACGCCCGCGATCAGCACCTGGGCGACCGCGAAGCTGAGCGCGTTGAACAGGTGGGTCGGCCGGTTGAAGCGCAGCCGCAGGAACTCCGGAACGCTGCGCACCTTCGAGCCGTAGTAGAACGGCATCATCACGATGCCGAGGAAGACCATGGCCGGCACCGCGCCGATCCAGTAGTAGTGCAGGGTCATCAGGCCGTACTGGGCGCCGTTGGCCGCCATGCCGATGATTTCGAGCGCGCCGAGGTTGGCCGAGACGAAGGCGAGGCCGGTGACCCAGGCGGGCATCGATCTGCCCGAGAGGAAGAAGTCAGCGCTGGTGCTGATCGCCCTTCGGGCGGCGAGGCCGACGCCGAGCACGGTCACGAAGTAGATCGCGAGGATCAGATAGTCGAACACGTCGAGATCGAGCCGTAGCCCGTCGGCCGCGAGTGTCTCCACGGGCACCTCCTATGTGGTCAGAGAGGCCGATACCCGAGGTGAAGATCATTAACACCTGCGGCTGATCAGGCTTTCCAGGCCGTCGAGGATGCGGTTCAGGCCGAAGGCGAAGGCCTGGTTCTGGCCGCCCTGCACGGCCGTCTCCGTCATCGCCGCGGCGAGGTACGGGAAACGCTCGCCGTGCCGCCGCATGACCTCGCCCACCGCGGCCATCATCTGCACCTCGTTGAGCTGCGCCTCCGCCTGCTGGACCAGCATCCGGGCGTGGCCCGCCAGCACGGCGACGACGTCGAGGCGTTCGGCGCCGGTCAGGCGTGAATCCAGGCCGAGCCCGGCCAGCGCGCACTCCATCCAGCCGAGCTCGCGCGGGCCCAGCGGGCGGCTCCCGACGGTGGCACCGACCGCCCACGGGTGCCGCAGGTAGGCCGCGAACAGCAGCTCGGACCACTCGGTGAGCGCCTCACGCCAGCCGCCCGCGCGCAGCTCGGGCGGCTCGCCGATGGCCTGCTCCACCATCAGGGCGACCAGCTCGGCCTTGCCGGGCAGGTAGCGGTAGAGCGACATCTTCGTGAAGCCCAGGTCGGCGGCGACCCGCTGCATCGACACCGCGGCCAGACCCTCGGCGTCGGCGACGGCGACGGCCGCGTCCGCGATGGCCTCGAGGCTCAGCGCCGGCTTCGGCCCCCGCGTCGGCACCGCGCGCTCGCCCCACAGGAATTCCACCGACATCCGTCAACCCCCTTGCGCTCCCGCGATAACTGTATCTACCGTACACAGAAGTTATTGATTCCGATGGACACAGTTTGGAGCCGTCATGACCGGCAAGACCGTCCTCATCTCCGGCGCGAGCATCGCCGGCCCCTCGCTGGCCTACTGGCTGGGCCGGCACGGCTTCCGGCCGACGATCGTGGAGATCGCCCCGAAGCTGCGCACCGGCGGCAACGCCGTCGACTACCGCGGCCCGGTGCACCTGGGCCTGCTGAGCAGGATGGGAGTGCTCGACGAGCTGCGCGCGGTGCAGACCGGCGGCACGGCGATGCGGTTCGTCGACGAGCACGGCCGGCGCCTCATGGAGATGCCCTCCGACTTCGCCGGCGGCGATATCGAGATCCTGCGCGGCGACCTGTCCCGGATCCTGTGCGCCGCGGGCGCCGGCCGCACGGAGTACCTGTTCGGCGACAGCATCGCGGCGCTGGACGAGACGCCCGACGGCGTCGAGGTCACCTTCGCCAGCGGCGCCCGGCGCACCTTCGACCTGGTCGTCGGCGCCGACGGCGTGCACTCGAACGTGCGGCGGCTGGCCTTCGGGCCGGAGCGGCGGTTCGTGCGCCACCTCGGCTACTACGTGGCGGGCTGGAAGGTGCCGAACCATCTCGGCCTGGGCCGCGACAGCCTGGGCTACAACACCCCGGGGCGGCTGGTCTCGATCGGCGGCGACCACCGCGATCCGGACACCGCGGGCGCGTTCGTCGCCTTCGCGTCGCCGGAGATCGCGTACGACCGGCACGACCTCGCCGCGCAGAAGCGCATCCTGCGCGAGCGCTTCGCGGGGCTGGGCTGGCAGGTACCGAGCCTGCTCGACGCCCTGGACACCGCGGACGAGCTGTACTTCGACCAGATCTGCCGGGTCGACATCGCGCCCTGGTCCCGCGGCCGGATCGCGCTGGTCGGCGACGCGGCCTGCGGCGCAACGATCGGCGGCATGGGCAACGGCACGGCTTTGATCGCGGCGTACGTGCTGGCCGGCGAGCTCGCCGCGGCCGGCGGCGACCACACGGTGGCGTTCGCCCGCTACGAGGCCCGGATGAGCGCCTTCGCCCGGCGGGCGCAGCGCGGCGGCAGCGGCGCCGGCCGGTTCCTGGCACCGCGCCGGGCGTACGGCATCCGGATGCGCAACTGGCTGCACAACCAGGGCTGGTTCATGACCCTGACCTACAAGATCGCGGGCGGCCGCAGCGCCGGCATCGACCTGCCGGTGTACGAGGCGGTCAGCGCAGCTTCTCGACCGCCTCGACCGTCAGCTCGTCCAGGCCGTCGATGACCAGGCTCGCCAGCGCCAGCGCGTCCCCGGCGGGCGGATAGACCCCGTGCGGCACCGCGATGACCGCGAGGCCCGCCGCGGCGGCCGAGCGCAGGCCGTTGCTGGAGTCCTCGACGGCGGCGCAGACCTCCGGGGTCAGGCCGAGGCGCTCGACCGCGGCCAGGTAGACGTCCGGCGCGGGCTTGCCACGCGGCACCTCCTCGGTGGACAGCGTCACCCGGAACACGTCGGCGAGCCCGGCCGTGAGCAGGACCTGGTCGATGAGGATCCGCGCGGACGAACTGGCCAGGGCCACCGGGAAGTGCCCGGCGATGCGCCGCACCGCCTCGACCGAGCCCGGGATCAGCGGCAGCGCCTCGCGGTAGCGCCGGGCCATCCGGGCTAGCACGTCCGCGGCGACCTCCTCGGGGCTGCGGGGCACGCCGACGTCCACGCTGAGGTGGGTGGCCCACTCGGGCGTGCTCATGCCCATCAGCCGGCTCTGCGTGTCGGGCAGGAACCGCCGGCCGTGCTCGGCGACGTAGCCGCGGCGCTCCTGCTCCCAGACCTCCTCGGTGTCGATGATGACCCCGTCCAGGTCGAAGATCACCGCTCGCACCGTCACGGCGCCTCGATCCGTTTCACTGAGACTCTTCCTCTCGATCGGCGGGGGTACCCGCCCGGCAACCCTAGTGCCGCGCGGGCGGCGGCGAATTCATTACGTTATGGATCTCCCGCGACCGGAAATGCCCGGTTTCCCGGCGTGGACTTCACTCTGCGTAAGCGTAGGACCGTCCACATTGTGGACCGCTCAACCGGTTAAGACGCACGGGAGCTGCACATACCTGTCTGACCGGTCGGTCCGCCCCGATCACCGTTCCGCCTAGTTGACTCACCGTAGTCGATTGGTAAGTTGTTGTCTGGTCCCCCACCCCCGCAGACCCGTACCCGCCGAGGAGCCACCGCCATGCCTCCCGCGCCGCGCCCTCCGTCCTCCCCCAGAGTGACCGTGGTGATCCCCGCCCTCAACGAGGAGCACAACCTGCCCCTCATCCTGGAGAACCTGCCGCCGGTCGACGAGGTCATCGTGGTCGACGGCCGGTCGCAGGACGACACCGTCGCGGTCGCCCGGGAGGTGCGCCCCGACGTGGTCGTGATCCGGCAGACCCGCACCGGCAAGGGCAACGCGCTCGTCTGCGGCTTCGCCGCGAGCACCGGGGACATCGTCGTCACCCTCAACGCCGACGGCTCCGCCGACCCCGGCGAGATCCCCCGCTTCGTCGACGCGCTGCTCTGCGGCGCCGAGGCGGCGCACGGCTCCCGCTTCCGCCCCGGCGGCGACCACCGCGACGGCGGCGCGCCGCAGCGCCTCGCGCACTTCGTGCTCAGCCGCACGGTGAACCTCTTCTTCGGCACCCGCTTCACGGACCTCACCTGCGGCTACGACGCCTACTGGCGAGAGCTCATACCGGCGCTCGAGCTGCCCGCGCCCGACGTTCGCGGCCCCCGGCGCGGCCTCGCCTGGGGCGAGGGGCCGGAGATCGACACCCTGACCACGATCAGGATGGCCGCGCAGGGGCTGCGGGTGGTCGAGGTGGCCACCGTCGGCTACCCGCGCATCCACGGCGACCGGCCGCGGCGGCTGCTCCCGGCCGCGCTGCGCACGCTGCGCACCGCCGGTTCGGAGTATGTGCGCCGGTGGCGGATCGGGCACCGGCCGGCACCGCGGCACCACGAGACGCCCCGCTACGAGGCACCGGCGCGTCGTTACGAGGCACCGGCACCCCGTCCGGCCGTCCACGATGACCGGCCCACCGGGCGCCACGCCGCCCGCCGGCCCGACCTCACCGTCATCCGGGGCGAGGGCCGCGACGAGCGCTGGGACGGCCCGTCGCACCTGCGCGCCGTCCCGGGCGAGAACTACGGCGGCCGTCAGGCGTTCTTCGCCCGGTCCCGCAGCCGGGGCAGGATCTCCTCGCCGTAGACGCGCAGGAAGCGATCCTGGTCCGGGCCCGGCGCGTGGAAGACCAGGTGCTTGAAGCCCATGTCGAGGTATTCGACCACCTTCGCCACGTGCTCCTCCGGGTCGGACGAGACGATCCAGCGGGTCACCGTGCGGTCGACCGGCAGCGCGTCCGCGCGACGCTGCATCTCGATCGGGTCCTCGACGCCGGTCTTCTCCTCCGGCGACAGCGCCAGCGCACCCCAGTAGTGGGTGTCGTTGCGGGCCTTCTCCAGGTCCGGGTCGAAGGAGACCTTCACCTCGATCATCAGGTCGATATCGTCCAGCGGGCGGTCCGCCTTCTCCGCGCCCTCGCGTACGGCCGGGAGCAGCGTCTGCGTGTAGAGGTCGTGGCCCTTGCCGCTGGTGGTGATGAAGCCGTCGGCGATGCGCCCGGCGAGCCGGGTCGCGGCCGGGCCGGAGGCGCCGATGTAGATCGGCACCGGCTGCTCGGGCTTGTCGTAGATCGTGGCGGCCTCGGTGCGGTAGAAGGCGCCCTCGAAGGTCACCCGGTCCTCGGCCCAGAGCCGGCGGATGAGGGTGACCGCCTCCTTGAGGCGGGCGAAGCGCTCCTTGCCGTCCGGCCACACCAGGCCGAGCGGGACCTCGTTGAGCGACTCGCCGGAGCCGACGCCGAGGATGACCCGGCCGGGCGCGAGGCAGCCGAGGGTGGCGAAGGCCTGCGCGACGACGGCCGGATGGTAGCGGAAGGTCGGGGTGAGCACGCTCGTGCCGATGAGCACCCGCTCGGTGCCCGCCGCGAGCGCGCCGAGCCAGGGCAGCGCCGCGGGCGCGTGCCCGCCGTCGTGCCGCCAGGGCTGCAGGTGGTCGCTGACGAAGACCGAGTCGAAGCCCAGCCGCTCCGCCTGCACGCCGTAGCCGAGCAACTCGCGCGGCGCGAACTGCTCCGCCGATGCCTTGTAGCCGAACCGAATCATGATCCGACCCTATCTCTCGATGCCCTGTCCGGCGGCCCGGTACGCCTTGCCCGCCTCGGTCGGCGTCGACGCGTCCCGGTAGAGGCCGAAGTCGACGCTGTCGCCGACGGCGGGCAGGCCGAACCAGGCGTACCGCTCGACGTAGGAGCGTTTCTGCATCCCGGCGGTCGTGCCCTTGATGAACGCCGCCTGCCGCGCGCCGCTCGGGTACTTCGGCGCGCCGGTGAAGTTGATGAGGCCGTACTCGGTGACCCAGATCGGCAGGTCGTACCTGGCGTGCACGGCGTCGACGTAGCCGAGGAACTGGCCGACCGCGGCGTCGCTGAAGTCGGAGCCGTACCAGTGCAGGGTGATGAAGTCGACGCGCAGGTTCCTGGACCTGGCGCCCTTCATGAAGCGGTCCAGCCAGCCGCCCGCGGTGTCCCCGCCGTACGCGACCGCGGGGCTGCCCAGCCGCATGCCGGTGGCCTGCAGCTTGGGCCAGGCGGCGAGGGCGTCATCGACGCTCATGTCGGCCTGCCCGGCCATGTCCGGCTCGTTGAAGCCGAGCAGCACCTCGCCCTCCCGCTTCGCCTTGGCGAAGGTCGCGGCGGTGGCGTTGGCCCGGCCCCAGATCATCGGGACGAACTCGACGCCCGCGGGCCCCGGCATGGTGTCGTCGTCCGGCGACCAGTTGTAGTACCAGCCCGCGCCGACGTCGCTCAGCGCACCCTTGATCCCGTCGAACCGCCAGGTGCCGACGCCCTTCTTCGCCGAGTCACGGGCGGGCGGCAGCGGCACCGCCGGCGCCCTGGTCGTCGTCTTCGACGGCGAGGGCTGGGCGGACGGCGACGCCGAGGTGGTGGCGGGCGCCGGCAGGGACAGCCGCGGCGCGGGCGCCGAGGCCGACACCAGCGGAGTCGCGCCGGCCACCGGGTCCTCGCCGCCGGTGTACACCACCGCGGCCGCGCCGGCCCCGGCCACCGCGCCGGTGGCCAGCAGGGCGGTCAACACCCGCCGGCCGACGCCGGCGCCGCCCTTGACCGCGACCTTGGCGGCGAGTGCCTTGCCCGACGTCGCGGGCGGGCCGGCGTGGGCCACACCGAGGGACGCCAGGCCTTTGCCGAACGCGTGCGGCAGCGGCACGAGCGCCATGCCGGCCAGCAGCCGCTCCGCCGCCACCAGCCCCGACCAGGCCGGCGAGCACTGCCGGCAGTCCCGGGTGTGCCGGGCGATGCGCTTGCGCCAGAGCGGGCCGGGCCGGGCGTCCCAACCGGCGGTGACCAGGCCGAGCTCCGGGCAGGGCGGCGTCGCCGCCAGCGCCCGCACGACCACCCGGGCCGTCTCCAGCTGGCCCTTCATGCGCTGGATGCGGACCGCGGCGTGCTGCCGGGTCACCTCGATCGCCGAGACGATCTCGTCGCGGGTGAGCTCGCCGGACGCCTCCAGCCACCACAGCGAGAGCAGTTCGCGGTTGTCCTCGTCCAGCCAGCGGGTCGCCTCGGCGGTCTCCCGGCGCTGGCCGGCCAGCTCGAGGCGGGTGATCGCCAGGTCGGTGAAGTCGGCGCCCGGGTCGCGGAGGTCGTCGGGCAGCAGCACGTCCGGCGCCGACCGGCGCATCCGGTAGCGCTCGCGGACCTGTCGCACGGTGATCGCCACGAGCCACGACCGGAACGCCTCGGGGTCGCGCAGGTCACCGAGGTTGCGCAGCACCCGGAGCATGGTGTCCTGCACGACGTCGTCGACGTCCGCGTGCCCGTCCAGGGCCCGGCCGACGATCGTGTACACCAGCGGCAGGTACCCGGCGACGAGGCGATCGACCGCGGCCGGGTCGCCCGCGCGGGCGGCGACCACCGTCGCGGTGTCCGGTTGAAACGCCATGGGTGTCGTGACCTCTCCGTGAGGTGTCGATCATTGCTCGGACTCGGCCTTTTGCCGACCACGGGGAGGGAGACCGGCCGAACGGCCCGCGATAACAGAAACTTCGGACGTCCGGTTCCGGGAGCCGGCGACGCGATCTCGGCCACAGCACGATTAGCCCCGGACCTGAGTGGGCACACAGGGTGGTCACGGCCGAACCAGCGAGGGGGCGCAAGCCGCATGCGTATCTCGGTACGTCTCAATCTGCCCCGCGAGGCCGACAGTGTGCCGACGGTCCGCAGGCTGCTGCGCTGCGCGCTGTCGATGTTCCACGTGCCGCGCGACGACCGCGCCGATCTGGAACTCGCGCTGACCGAGGCCTGCGCCAACGTGGTCGAGCACGCGGCGGGCGCCGACGGCATCGAGGTCAGGCTCGACCTCGCGCCGGACCGTTGCGCGATCGACGTGGCCGACAACGGGCCGGGCTTCGACGCGGCCGCGGTGGCCCCGCCGGACCGCGGCGACGACCGTGGACGCGGCCTGCTGCTGATCAAGGCGCTGAGCGACAACGTCCGGATGCAGTCGACCCCGCGCCGCGGCAGCCTGATCCACTTCGAGAAGTCGTTCGCGCTCGCCGCGGGCTCCGGCTAGTGGTACCCGTGCGGTGAATCCGGCAGGCCGGCCGCGCCGATCCGGACACGCCTGCGGGCCGCCGGCCAGGCGGTGGGTACGGTGACGCACACAGTTCCCCACACACAGAGGACCGGCATGGAGCGCCTCACAGACGTCGCCGCGGCGGTGGAGTCGACGGTGGAGTCGCTGGTGGGCGTCCTGGAACGGGCCCGGCTGGCGCAGTCGCCGGTGGTGCCCCCGGCCCAGTTGCGCGTCCTCACGTTCCTCTCGCACAACCAGCACACCAACATGAGCCGCCTCGCGGAGGCGCTCGACGTGGTCGCCTCGTCGGCGAGCCGGCTCTGCGACCGTCTGGAGGCGACCGGGCTGCTGCGCCGGGTGCCGGACCCGCGGGACCGGCGTGAGGTCCGGCTGCTGCTCACCCCGGCGGCCCGGACCCTGCTGGAGGAGTTGCGGGACCGCCGCCGCGCGGCCCTCGCCGAGGTGCTGGAGCGGATGAGCCCGGCCCGCCGCGCCGACCTGGTGGTCGCCCTCGAGGCCTTCGACGTGGCGGCCGACCCCGGGGCCGCCGGTGGCGAGCAGGGCCTGCGATCGGCGTGAGGTAGCGTCCTGAAGTGCGCATCGGCATCGTGATCCTTCCCGACCAACGCTGGTCCGTGGCCTCCGCCCGCTGGCGCCGCGCCGAGGAGTACGGCTTCGACCACGCCTGGACGTACGACCATCTGGGCTGGCGTGACCTCGTGGACGGGCCGTGGTTCGACGCGGTTCCGACGCTGACCGCGGCGGCCATGGTGACCGGGCGGATCCGGCTCGGCACGTTCGTGGCCTCGCCGAACTTCCGGCACCCGGTGCACTTCACCCGGGAGATCACCGCGCTGGACGACATCTCGCAGGGCCGGCTGCTGCTGGGCGTCGGCGCGGGCGGCATCGGATACGACGCCGAGGTGCTGGGCCTGGCCGAGTTGACCCCGCGCCGCCGGGTGGACCGGTTCGCGGAGTTTCTGGACCTGCTCGACCGCCTGCTGGGCAACGACCGCGTCGACTTCGCCGGCGACTACTACCGGGCGGTCGACGCCCGCAGCACCCCCGGCCCGACGCAGAGCCCCCGGCCGCCCCTGGTGGTCGCGGCGAACGGCCCGCGCGCCCTGCGCCTGGCCGCCCGGTACGGCGACGGCTGGGTGACCACGGGCGCGCAGGCCGTCGACGACGCGGAGGCCTGGTGGCGCTCGGTGGCCGAGGTCAGCGCCGCCTTCACCGAGGCCGAGGCGCAGGCGGGCCGCACCCTCGACCGCTATCTCAACCTGGATTCGTCGCCGGTCCTCTCGCTGAGCAGCCCGGAGGCCTTCGCGGACGCGGTGGGCCGGGCGGCGCGGCTGGGCTTCACCGACGTGATCACGCACTGGCCGCGGGCCGACGGCTGGTATGCCGGCGACGAGAAGGTGCTGGAAATGGTCGCACCGATGCTGCCGGAACTGCGTACTTTCTAAGCCGCGGCGGCGTGCTCGCCGCAATCCTTGCGGCCGGCCCATTCCCGCGCCCCGGCGGCCCTTTCCCTGGCGGGGGCGCCGCGCCGGATCGGCGCGGTGCGCAACCCACCGCCGGGCAGCAATCCGGTACCACTACCGCCGCCGGCGGCCCGCCCCGCGCCGCGACGGCCCGGTTACGGCGTCACTGTGCCGCGGTGGGCTTTCCCGCCCGGCTCGGACTTTCCGCCCCAGCCGGCCCATTAGGTACGCCGGACCGTCCCCTATGCGCCACGCTGGGCAATGATTTAAACACTCTGGGCCATCGGTCCGCGCGGCGGCCGGGCTTAACGGACCGTCGCCTCGGCTTAACACTCGTGACGGCTTTCCCGGCCTTAGCCGACGGGCCTTTCCTGAACCGATCCCGGCTCTTTGCGCGCGCGTCCGGTCCTTTGCGGCCCGGGCCGGTGCCGGCCTTGGCGGGTTCACGCCACGATCGCGCGGCGGCGATATGCCCAGGGCGGACTCGCGCCAGCAACCGGGCGACCGGGTCCGTTCTCGGCGGACTCGCCGGGTCGGTGCCCGCCGGGGTACGGCGTCGTATTCGTTGTTCCGGTGGCCGGACACGACGCATCGACCGCCGGCATTTGCCGCGCGGTCGATGCGATCAGGGCCTGCCCGCGGTCAGCGGCCGTGCGCCGCCCGGTAGGCGCCGCTGACGCTCTGCGGAATGCGGCCACGCTCGGAGATCTGGTGCCCGTGCTCGGCCGCCCACTCCCGGATCAGCCTGTTCTCGTCGCGGCTGCCGGCCGTGCGCGTGCCACTCGCCGGGCGGCCCGGGCCCCGCCCGGAACCACCGCGAGCGATACGGGTGCCCGCGTTGATGAACGGATCCAACGCCTTACGGAGCTTGCCGGCATTGGCCTCGGAAAGGTCGATGGTGTAGCTCGTCCCATCGAGGCTGAACTCGACCGTCCGGTCGGCCGGCTTTCCGTCGAGGTCGTCGATGAGGGTGGTGATTACCTGCCGCGCCATAACGACTCCTGACGTAATCCGAAGAACCGCGCTCAGTCTCGCCTGTCACGACTCCGCGCGCAACAGTTCTCCCGGATTTCACAGAATATCGGCGACTCGGGGCAATTAGCGGCCGGCCTTCACTAATTGCGACCTTGCTATTCCCCGGTGGAATCGCCGCCGGCCGGAGATCCGCGATGGGCGGCGAGCTAAACCCGGGTGGCCGAGCTAAACCCGGGTGGCTGAGTGCGCCCGGATGCCGTTAGGGTCGTCGCCATGGACGCCGACGACGACCGGGCCGGCTGGCACGAGCAGCGCCGGCAGGCCGTCGCGGGCCACGCCGCCGCGTTCGAGGCCGGCCGCGCCGCGGAGGCCGAGCAGGCCGGCCGGCTGCTCGCCGACTTCGTGCGCTCGGCCGCCGAGCGCGGCGTGGCGCCCGTCCTGCTCCGGGCCCGGTCGTTCGACGGCCGCGCAACCTACCGGACGCGCCTGCGCGGCTGGTACCTGAAGGCGAACCACTCGGTCGCCGTTGGCGAGGACGGCGGCTTCTACGTACTGACCGTGCCCTCGTCGCTGCGGGCCCGCTTCACGGGCGCCGAGGTCTCCCCCAGCACGCCCCGGCTGATCGTCGGCGCGGGCGGCGGCGACGGCGAGACAATGCCCCTGGCGGAGCTGCTGCGACGCCGGCTCGATTCGGAAGTTCGGTGACCTTGATGCGGGGCTACACCCCTCCCACGACTCGACGACGCGTCGTGGCGGCCCTGGCCGCGGCGGTGACCGCCTTCGCGGCGGCGGCCGCCCTGCCCGGCCCGGCCGATGCGGCCCAGCCCGCCGCTCGCAAGGTGGAGACCATCCCCTGCCCCCGGCCCACGGTGAAGCCGCCCAAGGGCCGCCCCGCCCGGCCCATCCCGCCGAAGGACGACCCGGTGCTGCGCGCGGTCGGCGGCGACGGCCTCGCCACCGACGGCCTCGTCGTCCCGGCGGGCAGCCCCCGGCCGCCCGCGCTGACCGCCACCAGCTGGCTGGTCGCCGACCTGGACACCGGCGAGGTGCTCGGCGGCTGCGGCCCGCACGTCTACGGCACCCCCGCCAGCGTGCAGAAGCTGCTGCTGGTGGCGACCGTCATGGACAAGCTCGACCCGAAGAAGGTCATCACCGTCACGCCCGGCGACCTCGACATCGAGCCGGGCAGCTCGGCGGTCGGCCTGCTCAAGGGCGGCCAGTACAACGTCTCGACGCTCTGGCTGGGCCTGCTGCTCAACTCCGGCAACGACGCGGCGAACACCCTCGCCCGCCTCGGCGGCGGCGCGGGCGGGCTGCCGGCCACGATCACGGACATGAACGCCGAGGCGAAGCGGCTGGGCGCGTACCAGACGCATGCGGTGACCCCGTCCGGGCTGGACGGGCCCGGGCAGTTCACGAGCGCCTACGACCTGGCGCTGATCGCCCGGTCCTGCTTCGCCAAGCCCGACTTCCGCAAGTACGCGCTGACCGAGACCGCCAAGATCCCCGCGCAGAAGAGGCTGAAGAAGGGCGGGTTCCAGATCCAGAACGAGAACAAGCTCATCTACAACTACAAGGGCGCGCTGGGCGGCAAGACCGGTTTCACCAAGCTGGCCCGGCACAGCTACGTCGGCGGGGCCGAGCGCAACGGCCGCCGCCTGGTCGCGACCGTGCTGGGCGCCGAGGCCGCGCCGCTGCGCGGCTGGCAGCAGGGTGCGGCGCTGCTGGACTGGGGCTTCTCGCTGCCCAAGGACGCCTCGGTCGGCAAGCTCGTCGCTCCCGCCAGCACCGACGCGCAGGTCACCTCCGCCGACTCGAGCGGCGCCGGGGCCGCGCCGGAGCAGGATCGGCCGGCCGCCGCGGCCGCGCGCACGTCGGCGGACCGCGGCCTGTCGCTCGGCATGGCCGCGGTGATCGCGGTGGTGCTCGCCGCCACCCCGCTGCAGCACCTCCTCACCCAGCGGCGCCGCCGCCGGGTGCCGCGGCGCACCGCGGTGCCCCGCTAGCCCGCTCAGGCCGCGATCAGGCCGAAGACCCAGATCACCGCGATGCCGAGCGCCGCGGCGAACTCCACCAGCAGCGACAGGCCGACCGCGGCCAGCGCCTGCCGGGTCGACGGCCAGGCCCGGGCGGGGCCGAGCCGCGCCCGCTCGGCGAGCCAGAGCCCGAGGATGAAGCCGAGCACCAGCCCCACCACCGGCACCACGAAGAAGCCGACGACGCCGAGCAGGGCGCCGGCGAGTATCGAGGACGTGGGCACGCCGGTGCTCTTGAGGCGGCGGCCGGGCCAGGCGTACTTCATCACCGTGCCGCCGACGGCGACCGCGGTGGCCAGTGCCAGCACCACCCAGCGGCCGGCGCCGCCGTCGCCGAGGACGGCCCAGAGCAGCACCGCCAGCCAGCACAGCAGCAGGCCCGGCAGCACCGGGATCACCACCCCCAGGATCCCGGCGAGCATGGCCACACCGGCGATCACGGTGACGGTGGTCCCGGTATCGGTCAGATCCATGCCGCCCAGCGTGCCGTAGCCGCGCCACAACCCTCAAGCCGCGATCACACCGGCCGATGGGGCTCGGCGTCGCCGAACCCCCTCGGCGGCGCCGAGCCACCGCGGAGGCCGAGATGCGTCGAGTCTTCTCAGTGAGCAGTTTTCAACCCGGCCCCGGGCCAGAGGGGTCCGGGCCGTCGACCGCCGCCGGGCGCTGCCGCCCGGGCCACGTCGAAAAAGGCTCAGTCCTGACCGGGCGGGCGGCATGACCCGCAGCGTGCTGGCCGTCGGCGCCCACCCCGGCGACATCGAGTTCGGCTGCGCCGGCACCCTGGCCGCGCACCGCGCCGCCGGTGACTCCGTCACCATGCTGGTGCTCACCTGCGACGGCCCGGACACCGCGCGCAGCAGGCAGGCGGAGGCCGCCGCGCGCGCCCTCGACTGCCTGCTCGTCTGGGGACCGCAGGCCGCCGAGCGCCGCTCCGGGGAGCGACGGGCGCTCAGCCGCGGCCCGGCGGACCGCCGCACCCACCGCCAGCGCGCCGACCAGCTCTGGGGATCCGGCCCGGTCACCCCCGACGGAATGACCGTCGCCGCCATCGAGAACGTGCTCACCGGCGTCGACGCCGACGTGATCTACGTGCACGCGCCCGACGACGCCGACACCGAGCACCGGGCCGCCGCCGTGGCCACGCTCGCCGCCGCCCGGCACAGCGGCCGCATCCTGCACTACGCCGTCGACTCGACCCTGAGCTTCGCACCGGCGTTGTTCGTCGACATCTCGCCCTACCTGGTACGCAAGCTGGCCGCGCTCGCCGCGGCTCCGCACCCGGTCGATCCCGAGCTGCCGACCGGCACGGCCCGGCACTTCGGCGCGCAGGCCCGGGTCCGCTACGCGGAGGCGTTCGCGCCGGCCCGCTTCGTGTGGGACCTGGCGACGGCGGACCTCCCCGCAAGGGCGACTTGAGCGAATGAGACGAAGCAACCAGGCGGCAACGCTGCGCCACCGTGACGCGCACCCGTAGTCACCCAGAGTTTCCCCTTGTCAGCCGGTGGGCCACCCGCCGCGGGCCACCGACAAACACGGGGGATTCAGATGACCAGCACCATGACGACCGCTGCCGACACCACTGCCGACAACGCGACCACCGTGCCGGCCCTGTCCGTCGCCGAGCAGGAGGAGGCGATCCGCACCAACATGCCGCTCGTCGGCCACCTGGTGCGCGACATGCTCTCCCGCATCCCGAACCACATCCACCGCGACGACCTCACCAGCGCCGGCCTGCACGCGCTGGTGACCGCCGCCCGCGGCTGGGACCCGACCCGCGGCATCCCGTTCAACCGCTTCGCGACGACCCGCATCCGGGGCGCGATCCTCGACGAGCTCCGCTCGCTGGACTGGGCGACCCGCTCGGTGCGCACCAAGGCCCGCATGACGGACACCACCCGCCAGCAGCTGACCACCACGCTGGGCCGTACGCCGACGAACGAGGAGCTGGCGCAGGCGCTCGGCACCACCACCACGGACCTGCACCAGACCGACAACGACGTGCAGCGCGCGACCGTGCTGTCGCTGCAGGGCTTCACCACCAGCAGCGCCGACGACCTGGTCACCGAGCGCACCCCGGGCCCGGAGGACATGCTGATCCGCCGCGAGCAGATCGGCTACCTGCACCACGCCATCGAGTCGCTGCCGGAGCGCCTGCAGACCGTCGTCACCGAGTACTTTCTCAGGGAGCGGCCGATGGCCGACATCGCCGCCGACCTGGGCGTGACCGAGAGCCGGATCAGCCAGCTGCGCGCCGAGGCGCTGTCGCTGCTCAAGGACGGCCTCAACACGCACCTCGACCCCGAGCTGGCGCCGGACCCGGCGAACCCGGAGAGCATCGTCGCGCGCCGCCGCGCCAGCTACTACGCGGCGATCGCCGGCAACACCAACCTGCACTCGCGCCTCGCCCTCACCAACGCGCAGGGCATGGTCCCGCAGACCACCCAGCGTCCGGCTGCCTGAGAAACAGACGATGCAGGGCCGGCGCGATCGCGCCGGCCCTTTTCGTGCCCGTCAGGCCAGGGCGTTGAGGACCTTCGGCAGGTCGGCGGTGTGCAGCACGCCGAGCGCGAGGGTCGAACGGGTCACCGCCACGTAGAGGTCGCTCAGGCCGCGCGGGCTCTCGGCGACGATCTGGTCCGGCTCGACCACGAGCACGCTGTCGAACTCCAGGCCCTTCGCCTGCCGCACCGTCATCAGCACGATGTGGTTGAGCAGGTCGGGCTGCTCGCCCACCGCCGCCTCCGGGATCGCGGCGGTCAGCTCGCGGCCGAGCGCGTCCTCGAGCGCCGCCGGCACCAGGACCCCGACGCGCCCGCCCGCCACGCGGGCCGCCTCCCGGCGTACCGCGGTGATCAGGTCCGTGGCCAGCGCGCCGGGCCGCACCCGGGCCGCCCACGGCTCAACGCCGGCCTCCCGCACCGACCGCGGCGGCCGCAGCGACGGGTCGACCGCGGCGAGCACGTCCGCGGCCACCGTCATCACCTCCGCCGGGGTGCGGTAGTTGACGGTGAGCTCGGCCAGCCGCCAGCGCTGGGCGACATACGGCTCGAAGACCTGCTCCCAGGTGGTGGTCCCGGCCAGCTCGCCGGTCTGCGCCACGTCGCCGACCACGGTCATCGACCGGCTCGGGCAGCGGCGCATGAGCAGCCGCCAGGCCATCGGCGACAGCTCCTGCGCCTCGTCGACGATCACGTGGCCGAAGACCCAGTTGCGGTCCGCGGCCGCGCGCTCCGCCGCGGTCCGGGTGTCGATCACCTCGTGGCGCTCGACGAAGGCGCTCGCGTCGACGACGTCGATCGCGGAGAGCACCTCCTCCTCCTCGTCCTCGAAGTCGAGCGAGCGGGAACCCTCGACGATCTCGAGCACGCCCTCGGCGTACTCGATCGCCTGCTCGCGCTCGCGGGCCACGGCCCGGGCCCGCAGGGTGTCGTCGACGCCGAGCAGCTCGGCCAGCTCGTCGAGCAGCGGCACGTCGGCAGGCGTCCAGCCGGCCCCGCGGTCGCGCAGCAGCAGCCCGCGCTCCTCGTCGGTGAGCCCGGGCGCGGCCGAGGCCAGCCGGCCGGCGTCGCTGAGCAGATCGCGCAGCACCTGCCGCGGGGTGAGGATCGGCCACAGGTCGAAGAGGGCGGCCTGCACGTCCGCGTCCTCGCGCAGCTCGCGGCGGGTCTCGGCGAGGTCGGCCTCCTCGAGCAGGTTGTCGCCGCCGAGCGGGTCGGCGCCGATGCGCTCGGCGATCTGCAGCGACAGGGTGTGTATGACCGCGGTCACGAAGATCGACCGGGCCAGGTTGTGCGGGCGCTCGGCGCTGCGGGCCTCGGCGCGGGCGTCCTCGCAGACCGCCCGCTCGATGCGCAGCGGGAAGCCGTCGTGATCGACCTCGACGTAGTCGTCCGGCACCTCCTGCCGGTCGGCGACCGCGGCGGCGAGCACCTCCAGCATGTCCGTGCGGCCCTTGAGCGCGGCCGCGGCCGGCGCCTCGGCGCCCCGGGCGGTCACCCCCGGGAACATGTCGCCGAGGGTGGCGAGCAACACACCGGTCTCGGCGAGCGAGGGCAGCACCTGTGAGATGTAGCGCAGGAACGTCGCGTTCGGCCCGAGGATGAGCACGCCCTGCTTGGTGAGCTGGGCGCGGTAGGTGTAGAGCAGGTAGGCGGCGCGGTGCAGCGCCACGGCGGTCTTGCCGGTGCCGGGCCCGCCCTGCACCACGAGGACGCCCGGCAGCGTGGCGCGGATCACCTCGTCCTGCTCGGTCTGGATCGTCTCGACGATGTCGCGCATGCGCCCGGTGCGGTGCGCGGTCAGCGCGGAGAGCAGCGCGGCCTCGCCGGTGACGTCCTCCCGGCCGCCGGCCGCGCCGGCCGCCAGGTCCAGCACCTCGTCGTCGATGCCGGTCAGCTCGCGGCCCCGGGTACGCAGGTGGCGCCGGCGGGTCACCCCCTCGGGGGACACTGCGGTGGCGAGGTAGAACGCCCGGGCCGCGGGGGCCCGCCAGTCGACGAGCAGCGGATCCTGCCCGCGGTCCTCGGCGAAGAGCCCGATCCGGCCGATGTAACGCGGATTGTCGGCGGCGAAGTCGAGGCGGCCGAAACACAGACCATTCTCGACCGCATTCATCTGGGCGAGTTGTTCGGCCCAGTGGCTTCGGGTCGCCTCCCGCTGGGAGCGGCCCTGCGGCGTGCCTCCCGCCTCGAGCAGAATCGCCCGCAGCCGCTCGTCGGCCTGCTCACGCAGCAGGTCGAGGCGGGCGTAGAGCGTCGCGAGGTAGGCCTTTTCAGACTCGATGTCGTCGTTCCGCAGTGTTTCCGTACTGCCGGCGGAGCTTGACAAAGCTACTCCTTGTTGTGGTAGCATTCCGAGGTCAGCCACCCTTTGAGGTGGCTTTTTTCGTCCTATGGAAACGCTCAGAATAGCCGATGTCTATGTCGAGCGGCGACACGGTCACCAGGGTTACGGGCCGGCCGGGCAAGTGTAAGGAATCCGTCACCACGGCCCCTCGCCCGTTACGCCGAGCGGCACATCGACATTAAGCGGTGCATGAACCGCAGCCACCCGTTCCGACGCTTCGGCGCGCTGGCGATCATCGCCGCCGCCGCACTCACCTTCACCGCCGCCTGCTCCGACGACAAGGCCGACGCCCCCGCGGGCAACGCCGCCGCGGCAGCACCCGCCGGTCCCGAGGCCAAGACCATCGAGGGTGCCAAGGCAGCCGCGCAGACCGTGTTCGACCGCTTCAGCGGCGGCGACTTCGCCGGCGCCTGGGAGTTGTACACCGCGGCCGGCAAGAAGGCCATCAGCAAGGAAGACTACGTCAAGCTGAACACCGCCTGCTCCCGCAAGGGACTCGCCATCCAGCTCACCAGCGCACGCATGGACGGCCCCGACCGCGCGATCGTGATCGCGAAGCAGTTGGTCGCGGCGCAGTCCTACACCATGGTCTACGAGGCCGACGGCTGGAAGCTCGAGCCCGCCAAGGAGGGCCTGGCCGTCTACGCCAAGGGCGCCGACAAGGCGATCGCGGCCCAGAAGAAGGCCGGCACCTGCGCCAACGCGTAAACCCTTGCCTGAGGCCGGTCCATCGTGGCCGGCCTCAGGCGGCCACCGGCACCGGCAGCCCGTCCACGCGGGTGACCGCGAGCCGGTCCCGCAGGTCGCCGCGCGTGGCGATCTCGTCGAAGTAGGCCGACCGGCGCCGGGCGACGCAGCCCTCCTTGGCCGGGCTCTCGGCCGCCAGTGCCGGGTCCAGGTGCGTGTTGAGGCCGTCCTTCAGCAGCGTCAGCGCCTCCGCGCGCAGCTGTGACACCCGCGACTCGGTCACCCCGAGCTCGACCGCGATCTGCGCCATCGGGCGCTCGTCGAAGAAGTAGCCGGTGATGACCGCGCGCAGCCGCTCCGGCAGCACATCGACGGCGTGCCGCAGGTAGCCCAGCCGCTCCCGGCGGATCAGGATCTCCTCCGGGCCGGCGCTCGGCTCGGTCACCATGTCGTCCGCGCCGGCGGTGGCGAAGCCCTGCAGGCTGAACACCACCGCGCGCTGCACGTCGTCATCGGCCGACTCGACATCCTCGACCGAACAGCCCAGCCGGGCGGCCACCTCGGTGGCGGACGGCATCCGGCCCAGCTCGGCGGTCAGCTCCTGGCGGGCGCTGTCGGTGCGCCGGGCCCGCTGGCGCACCGAACGGCTGGCCCAGTCCAGGCCGCGCAGCTCGTCCAGCAGCGCGCCCCGTACCCGGGCGGCGGCGAAGCGGGCGAACGGAACGCCGCGCTCGTCGTCGAATCCACGGGCGGCCGCCACCAGGGCGGCGTACCCCGCGGAGAGCAGGTCGTCGCGATTCACGTGGGCGGGCACCCGGGCGAGCATCTCCCGCACCAGGTGGCCGACGAGCGGCATGTGCGCACGTACGACGTCCTCGCGACGACGGTCGAAGACAAGATCTCCGCTCATGGGGGTCACTCCTCGCAGCACCCGGCCGGCGGGGGGAGTCCGGCACTGAGGAGAAAGGTCGCCGTCCGCGGGTGCAGGACAGGTCACACACGGGTGCAGCGAGGTTGCAGCGGATCACCGCGTACACTTGATCTCGCGGCCCGCCCAGTTCTGCCTCGGGCCGCCTTTGGATCGACCACCACGCGCCGCGACCGTGTAGGTCTGCGCCGGGCAGGACGACCCCTTCAAACTTCGGAGTTCACACCTACATGTCCTCGTTCACCGACCTCGGCGTGCCCACCCAGCTCGCCGCGGCCCTTGCCGCCCGCGGCATCACCTCCCCCTTCCCGATCCAGGCCGCCACGCTGCCCGACTCGCTCGCCGGGCGCGACGTGCTCGGCCGCGGCCGCACCGGCTCCGGCAAGACGTACGCCTTCGTGCTGCCCGTCCTCGCCCGGCTCGCCGAGAGCAAGGCCCCCCGCCGCCCGATGCGGCCCCGCGCGCTGATCCTGGCGCCGACCCGCGAGCTCGCCACCCAGATCGAGGCGACCCTCGCCCCGCTCGCCGAGGGGCTCGGCCTGCGCACCCTCACCGTCTTCGGCGGCGTCGGCGCCAACCCGCAGATCCGCGGCCTCAAGGCCGGCGTCGACGTGCTCGTCGCCTGCCCCGGCCGGCTCGCCGACCACCTGCAGCAGGGTTACGCCAGCCTCGACTCGGTCGAGATCACCGTGCTGGACGAGGCCGACCACATGGCCGACCTCGGCTTCCTGCCGGTGGTCCGCCGGCTGATGGACGCGACGCCCCGCGAGGGCCAGCGCATGCTCTTCTCCGCGACGCTGGACGGCGGCGTGGACGTGCTGGTCAAGCGCTTCATGCACAAGCCGGTCACGCACCACGTCGACTCCGCGGCCGAGGCGCCGATCGAGATGGCGCACCACGTGCTGCACGTGCGCCACGACGACCGCTTCCCCGTGCTCGTCGACCTGGTGGCGGCGCCGGGCCGCACGGTCATCTTCACCCGCACCAAGCGCCGGGCGAAGACGCTCACCCGTCAGCTGGTCCAGGCGGGCGTGCCCGCGGTGGAGCTGCACGGAAACCTGGCGCAGAACGCCCGCAACCGCAACCTGTCGGCGTTCTCCGACGGCAGCGCGCAGACGCTGGTGGCGACGGACATCGCGGCCCGCGGCATCCACGTCGACGACATCGCGCTTGTCATCCACGCCGACCCGCCGGTCGAGCACAAGGCCTACCTGCACCGCTCCGGCCGTACGGCGCGGGCCGGCGCGCAGGGCACGGTCATCACGCTGATGACCGACGACCAGCAGAGTGACGTGCGCGACCTGACCCGCAAGGCGGGCATCAAGCCGACCACGTCGAAGGCCCGCCCGGGAGACGCCCTGCTCGCGCAGCTGGCGCCGGGCGAGCGCACGTTCAGCGCGCCGGTCTCCCCGGTGGCCGAGCCGGAGTCCGAGTCCACCGGCGGCGGTGGCGGTGGCCGTTCGCGGCGCCCCCGCGGGACGAGCCACCCGGCCGGCACCCGGACCGCCGGAGCCACCCGGGCCGCGGGCGGATCCCGCACCGGCGAGCAGCCCGCCCGGGCCGGCGGCCGTGGCCAGGGCGGCGGCGCCCGGACCCAGGGCGGTCACTCGCAGGGCGGCCACGCGCAGGGCGGGGCCCGCGGGCGCCGCGGCGGTGCCGGTTCCACCGCGGTGCACACCAGCCAGTCGTCGAGCGGCGGCGCGGCCGCCTTCTCGGCACGCAGCCGCGCGGCCCGCTGACCGAGATCGAACGTCGGAAGCCCGCCACGGCTTGACCGTGGCGGGCTTCTCCGTGTCATGGCCCGGGTGTCGCGCGGATCACCCCGCGCCGCCGGGCACCACCCGGCACTCGACGGTCACCCGGACCTGCCGGCCGATGATCGCGCGGCCCGCGGTCACGCCCGCGGCCACCCGATCGACAAGCGCCGTCGCCCGGAACCGGTAACCGTCGCCGGCCGGCGCGGCGTCCACCACCTCCAGGACCATCGGGGCGGAACCGCCGCGCACGCCGAGCACGCCGGTCAGCCGCCAGCCGTCTTCCGTACGGGTCAGGCCCGTGCTGCGGAACCCGATCACCGGGTACGCGTCCGCGGCCAGGAAGCGCCGGCCCCGGACGTCCTTGTCCCGCCGCTTGTCGTCGGTGGTGAAGCTGGCCGAGTCCAGCTCGGCGGAGGCCGTCGACTGCTCCGGTCTCGCGGCCACCACCACCGTGCCGGCGCGGATGGCGAAGGTGCCGTCGACCGGCTTGAGGCCGAAGACGTGGGTGGCCGTGAACCGCACGGACGAGGCGCGCGGGTCGATGCGGTAGGTGCCGGGCCGAACCTCGGTGTCCAGGTGAAGTGTCATGCCCCCGAGCCTCGCCGCACCGGCACCCGGCGCACTCAGTGCTACCGCTGAGAAACGGTACGTACCCACGAGGCCACCTGGGTCCGGTTGCTCAGCCCGAGCTTCGCCAGCAGGTTGCGCACGTGGGTCTCCACCGTGCGCTCGGAGAGCACCAGCATCGCCGCGATGGCCCGGTTGGCGAGGCCGTCGGCGACGAGGAAGGCGATCTCGCGCTCCCGGGCGGTCAGCGCGCCCGCTCCGGCGCGTACCCCCGCGGTCTCCTCGGCCAGGGCCGACGCCGACGCCGCGACGCCCGGCATGCCCATCCGGCGGGCGGCGGCCGCGGCCGCC
>NZ_JBEZXZ010000101.1:0-31523 GCF_040638275.1 Actinoplanes sp. NPDC026623
GCCGCCGTCAGCGCCGCCCCCAGGGCGGCGCTCACCTCGCCGCCGCTGCTGTTGCGGTTCGCGCCGCCCGCCGCGCCCCGGCCCAGCACCGCGCCGTCCAGGGTCGCGACCACGCAGCGGGTGTTCGTGGCACCCGCGTCGACCCCGACCACCAACGTCGCGCTCATAGTCCGGTGACCGTACCCGTATCCGCGCCGAGTAAAGGAAACTCTTCTTCATGGCAGGTCGCAAGCGCAGCACGCCGCACCCAGCCGAAACGGCGAGCGCCACGGTACGGGCGCGTGGCCTGCTGCCGTCGCTGTCCCCGGCCGAGCAGCGGGTGGCCCGGGTGATCATCGACGAGGCGGCCACCGCGGCCCGGCTCACCATCACCGACCTCGCCGAGCGCGCCGGCTCCAGCGAGACCACGGTGATCCGGTTCTGCCGGGCGATGGGCTTCGCCGGCTACTCCGACCTGCGGCTGACCCTGGCCGGCGAGGCCGGTCGCGCCTACGACGCCGCCGACGAGCCGGTGGGCAGCGACATCAGCGAGAGCGACGACCTCGCCCAGGTGGTCAAGAAGATCGCCTTCGCGGACGCCCGGGCGGTCGAGGAGACCGCCACGCAGATCGACATCGCGGTGCTGGAACAGGTCGTCGACCTGGTGGCCGGCGCCCGGCGGGTGGACATCTACGGCGTCGGCGCGAGCGCCTTCGTCGCCATGGACTTCCAGCAGAAGCTGCACCGGATCGGCCGCATCGCGTACGCGTGGAGCGACACCCACCTGGCCCTGACCAGCGCCGCGCTGCTGGACGAGCGGGACGTGGCGTTCGGCATCTCGCACACCGGCACGACCAGCGACACCATCGACGCGTTCGCCGAGGCGGGCCGCAACGGTGCCCGCACGGTCGCGCTGAC
Organism: Actinoplanes sp. NPDC026623; assembly: GCF_040638275.1. Taxonomy (NCBI): domain Bacteria; kingdom Bacillati; phylum Actinomycetota; class Actinomycetes; order Micromonosporales; family Micromonosporaceae; genus Actinoplanes; species Actinoplanes sp. NPDC026623. The sequence goes on from NZ_JBEZXZ010000101.1 coordinate 898, forward strand.
CAACTTCCCCAAGGCGCCGATCACGCAGGTCGCCGACCTGGTGCTGACCACCGCGGCCCGCGAGACCACGTTCCGCTCCGGCGCGATGGCGAGCCGGCTGGCCCAGCTCACCGTCATCGACTGCGTGTTCGTCGGCGTCGCCCAGCGCACCTATTCCGAGACCCGGGCCGCGCTCGACGTCACCTACGCGGCGGTGCGCGGACGACGGATCGGCGCCGACCGGGGCCGCGGGTGAGGCCCGTGGACGAGGCGCCGCTGTCGCGCACCGAGCAGCGCAACCCGCGCAGCGCCTCGATCGACCGGATGTCCACCCTGGACCTGCTGCGCCTGATCAACGCCGAGGACCGCGAGGTGGCGGTCGCGGTCGCCGACGTGCTGCCGGACCTCGCCGTCGCGGTCGAGCTGGCCGTGGCGGCGCTGGCCGGCGGGCATCGGGTGCACTACGTCGGCGCCGGCACCTCCGGGCGGATCGCGGTGCTGGACGCGGCCGAGCTGATCCCCACGTTCGGGCTGGAGCCGGGGCGGGTGGTGGCACACATCGCCGGCGGGCCGCGGGCGCTGACCCACCCGTCCGAGGCCGCCGAGGACGACGAGGACGCCGGGGCGGCCGCCGCCGGGGGCGTCGCGGAGGGAGACCTCGTCGTGGGCGTCACGGCCAGCGGGCGCACCCCGTACGTGCGGGCGGCGCTCGCCGCGGCCCGGTCCCGCGGCGCGCGCACCGTGCTCGTGTCGGCGAACCCGGCGTCGCCGATCGCGGCCGGCGTGGACGTGCACGTGGCCCCGGACACCGGGCCGGAGGTGCTCACCGGGTCCACCCGGATGAAGGCCGGCACCGCGCAGAAGCTGGTGCTCAACGCGTTCTCCACCGCGACGCTGGTGCGGCTCGGGCACACGTACTCGAATCTGATGACCGACATGCTGGCCAGCAACGCCAAGCTGCGCGACCGGCAGTTGCGCATCCTCGCCGACGCGACGGGCGCCGACCTGGAGAGCTGCCGGCGGGCGCTGGGCGCGGCCGGCGGCGACGCGAAGGTGGCGGTGGTGACGCTGATCGCCGGCGCCACCACCGAGGCGGCCGCCCGGGCGCTGGCCGAGACGGGCGGCCACGTTCACCGGGCGTTGCGCCTGCTCGACCACCACGCCGCCTGAGGACCTACCGTTGCTGGTCGTCGTTCCAGGCGATGACCTGCCACCGCTGCTGGGACATGGAGTTCTTCTGCCAGAGCTGCGCCTGCGCCCCGTTGCCCGCGACGTCGCTGTCCCGGTCCATGACGGTGCCGAACCCGTTCAGGAAGGCCAGGTTGTAGATGGCCAGGTCGCCGGCGCGGCGGATCCACTTCTGCTGTGCCGATCCGTTGCACGTCCAGAGCTGGATCCTGGCGCCGTTCGCGCCCTGGGCGTCGGAGTCCGCGTCGAGGCACATGCCGGGGTTGCGCACACTCTCGACGGTGCTGTCCGAGTGGACGTACCAGAGCTGTTGCGTCGTCTGGTTGCAGTCCCAGACCTGGACCCTGGTGCCGTTGCCGCGGCCGTTGGTGTCCGCGTCCAGGCACTGATCGGCATCGCCGTACAGGCTGCGGATCCGGACGAAGAACTGGTCCCAACCGGGCGCGGGATCGGTGTCGGCGGCCCGGGTGGACGCTGCGCCGCCCCACGGCGCCCGCGCGTGCGCGGCGGGGGCCCAGGTGCCCACCAGCACCACGGCGGCGGTGGCGACGGCGGCGATGCGGCGTTTGTTCGAGTGCACGTGAGCCATTCCTCGGTCTCGGCGACGAAGCCTGCGACAGGCGTGCCCGGGGACGGGCGCGGGCGAGCATACCGGCCGGCCGGAGTCCGATGCCGATCAGCCGGGGTCGGTCAGGCGGCTCGGCGCCCACAGCCGGTCGGCGTCCCCCGCGACGACCCGGCCGCGATAGACGTCGATCTTGTGGTCGATGAGCGCAAGATTCTCCTGGATCTCCGCGAGCCGGGCCCTCACGTCGACGCGGTGCGCCTCCATGAGGGCGAGCCGCTCCTGCTCGTTGCCGGGACCCGCGGCGACGAGTTCGGCATAGCGCCTGATGGACCTGATGGGCATGCCGGTGGCCCGCAGCTTCGTGCAGACGACGATCCACTTGAGGTCGAGCTCGTGGTATCGGCGCTGACCGCCGCAGGTGCGGTCGACCGGGGTGACGACCAGGCCGGCCCGCTCGTAGTAGCGCAGCGTGTGCACGCTCACCCCGGTGCGGTGGGCGGTCTCGGCGATGCTCAATCCCGGTTGATCCTTGACTTCGAGCACGCTCCAAATTCTAGCGTCGAGTCATGAGTCAGCTGATGGCACCGTCCGCCTCGCCCGAACTCAGCCGGCGTCGCCGGCTCCTGGTCCTGGCGCTGTGCTGCACCAGCATGGTCGTCGTCGTCATGGACATCTCCGTGGTCAACGTGGCATTGCCGGCGATCGGGCGGGAGTTCCAGGCGTCGGTGTCCGAGCTGCAGTGGACGGTCGACGCGTACACCCTGATGCTGGGGAGTTTCCTGGTGATGGCCGGATCGGTCGCCGACCGGGCCGGCCGGCGGCTGGTGTTCCGGCTGGGGCTGGCCACCTTCGGGCTGGGCTCGCTGGCGTGCAGCCTCGCGCCGGGCATCGATTGGCTGATCGCGGCCCGGGTGCTGCAGGCGGCCGGCGGCACGATGCTCAATCCGGTGGCGATCGCCATCATGGCCGCCACGTTCCTGGACCGGGCCGAGCGGGCCCGCGCCATCGGGGTGTTCGGCGCGGTGTCCGGCCTGGCGCTGGCGCTGGGGCCGATCCTCGGCGGCGCCCTGGTCGAGGGCCTCGGCTGGCGCGCCATCTTCTGGGTCAACGTCCCGATCGTCGCCGTCGCCATCCTGGGTACGACGCTGTTCGTGCCGGAGTCCCGCGCGGCCCGGGCGCGCCGCTTCGACCCGGTGGGCCAGGCGCTGGTGTTCCTGGTCCTGTCCGGTGTGGTCTTCGCGATCATCGAGTCCGGGGAGCTCGGCTGGGCCTCGCCGCTCGTGCTCGCCCTGCTCGCGGCGGCCGCCGCCGGGGTGCTCGGCATCCTGTACTACGAGCCGCGGCGCGCCGACCCGCTGCTGGAGCTGCGCCTGTTCCGCAGCGTTCCGTTCAGCGCGGCGATCGTGACGGCGCTGCTGGCGCTGTGCGGCTTCGGCGCGTTCCTGTTCGTGACGACGCTGTACCTGCAGGACGTGCGGGCGATGACGCCCCTGCGGGCGGGCCTGTGCCTGCTGCCGGTCGGCATCCTGATCGTGCTGCTCTCCCCCGCCGCGGGCCGGATGGTCGGCGAGCGCGGACCCCGGCTGCCGCTGGTGATCTCCGGCGCGGCGCTGGCGCTGGGCGGGCTCGCGTCGCTGTGGCTGGGCCCCGGCACACCGCTGCCTGTCGTGCTGGGCACCTTCGTGCTGTTCGGCGTCGCCCAGGGCACCGTCAACCCGCCGATCAGCAACTCCGCGGTCTCCGGGATGCCGGTCGCGATGGCCGGTGTCGCCGCGTCGCTGGCCTCCGCCGGCCGCCAGACCGGCACCACCCTGGGCGTCGCGATCTCCGGAACCATCGTGGGATCGGCGGTCGCTCGCGGCGGGACGGCGTTCACGCACGCCGAACGCGGCGTGTGGTGGCTGATGATCGCGCTCGGCGTCTCCTCGGCCGCCCTCGGGATCATCAGCACCGGACCCCGGGCGATGGACAGCGCCGCCCGCGCGGCCACCCTCTTCGAGCCCGCGAAGAATTCCCTGCAATGAGAGCTGTGCGGTTGCGGACGACGACCTTCGCCGCCTGCTTCCCGATCGCCGGGTCGCCGCGGCTGTTCGCGACGGCCGGTCCGGCCCGGCGTGGCCGAACGATTCCGCGCGGCTCGAAGGTCAGGCACAGCCTGGTCTGCGTGATCCTGCCGAGCGATGATCTACCCTGCCCGGGTGACCGATAGCCAGCCAACTTGTCCCTGCATCAGCTGCCACGACTATGGCGACCGGGACCAGCTCGACGCGATTGACCGCAACACCATCGGCCACGTCGAGGAGCATGGTTGGAGCGTCATGCAGATTCCCGGGGACGATCTCGGACCTGGCTGGGCCTTCACCGTCGGCCTCGGGCACAGCCACCGCCAACCCGAACTGGCGATCTTCGGCCTGGAAATCGACACCATGAAAACCTGCCTGAACGTGTTGGGTGTACAGACCGCAGACGGATGGCCGCCGGAGCTCGACTACGAGCGCAGCCACGTCATCGACGGCGATCCCGTCCTGTTCAAGAGCATCGAACCCCGCTGGTACAAGGCGTTCTTCGGCACCGCGATGGCCTTCTACCGGCGTCCGTCGATCCCCTTCATCCAAGTCCTGTGGGCCGACGGCCACCAGCGATTCCCCACCGACCCCGACTGCGAGCCGGCGGTCCGCGACCGGCAACCCAGCCTCTGGCTCCGACCCGACGAGCATCCCCAAGGCGTCTGGACCCAAGACCTCTGATTCTCGGTTCGGCGGGCTGCCGGAGTCGCTCCAGGACGCCGCGCCTCTACGGAGTTGGGTCACGCTGCCCGGGTGGCGGGTTGGCACCACCGGCGTCGGCGTTCACTGCGGACTCTTACGCGTTGCCTGGGAGTTCTTCGCCGGCGCCGGTCGATCCGGATCGCGGCGACGGTGGCCGGCCTACCTGGATTCTGGGCGGGGTGGTGTGAACTGGGCCAGGCGGAAGGAGATCGCCAGCCGGAGGACCAGGGTCGGGACCGCGAGCCACAGCCGCGGTACCCGACGATCAACCACGGTGCCGCCGGAGTCCAGGCGAACGCGGCGGCCACCAGGGCCGAGGCGGGCAGAAGGAGCCGGAGGAGGCCGTGGCGATGGATGAGCATGTTGAGCATCAGCACCATGCCGAACCACCAGACCCCTATGCCGAGGTAGCGGATGCCGGGTGTCTCGCCGTTGGTCATGACGGCGATGCCGACGATCGCGGCGAGCAGCCCGGTGTGGCGGCTTCCGGACGGTGGTTATGCGGTGCGCGTTCATTTCCCCGTACGACCGATGAACCGGACGGCACACGCTGACCGCACCGAGGGCAAGCGCCGTGGTTGAATCGCCGCCGACGACAACATCGGCGCACGCGTGCTGATGGTCACCACGTTCGGGGAGGATGAACACGTCTTCGCCGCGCTGCGCGCCGGAGCAAGCGGTTTCGTCCTCAAAGACACACCTCCGGAAGACCTGCTCAGCGCCATCCGCATCCTCGCCGGCGGCGAGGCGCTGCTGACCCCGCGGCTGACCACCCGACTGGTCGCGGAGTTCGTGCGAGGCACGTCCGGCCGTAACACCTCGGCGACCGCACCGGAAGCGCTCGACGAACTGACCGAGCGCGAACGTGAGGTGCTGGTCCAGGTCGCGGCCGGTAGGTCGAACGCGGAGATCGCCGAACACCTCACCGTCAGCCTCAACACGGTGAAGACCCACGTGAGCCGGCTGCTGTTCAAACTGTCAGCCCGCGATCGAGCCCAACTCGTCGTGTGCGCCTACGAGGTTGGTTCAGTGGTTCCCGGCAGTGAGAGATCGCCTTCGTAATGCGGCAGACCGACACCGTCAACTGACCGGAAATCGGTTACCTGTCCGACGTCCAACCGTACGAGGTGGCCGGCGAACCTCATGCCGCCTTGGTCGGGTGTCGACCCATCCGCGAGCAGAGCGAGCGTCGACTACTCGCGGACGTCGTCAACTTCGTCGGCGAACTCGGCCAACACGTCCGGCGCATCGCGGTTGCCGGCATCGGCAAGGCGACGCAGCTCGGTGGTGTCACCGCGTTCACCTGCCAGCTGCACGAGTTCGTCCATAGCGTCGCTGCTGCCGGCATCCGCGAGACGACGTAGCTCCTCCATGTCACCACGCTCACCCGCAAGCTCGATCTTGAGACCTCGGCACAAACAGGCTATCGATCGCCCAGCCCTGGACTCGTCGTTGGCGCTTCAGAATCGGAAGCGCAGGATGCGGCTGGACCGTTTGAAGCCCGGCAGCAGGTTCATGAGGCGATACATGCGGCGTACGGTCGCGGGCGCCTTGGCCATCAACTCCGGCGAGTCATTCATCGGCGCCTCGTCGACGTATTGGAGCCGTGGGTGCCACTCGGCCAGGGCAGCCGCGTCATTGAAACCGCAATGAAACTGGGCGTTGTACCTGCGCCCAAGCGGATCCCATTTCGAGGCATGCCACGCCCCCACCGACACCGTGTCGAACAGTATCTGCCCGGCGGGGAAGGCGTCGACGACGCTGGTCAGCAGCAGCCGCGCGGCGGCCTCTGTCAGGTAGGGCACCAGTCCCTCGGCGATCACCAGCACCGGCCGGCCACGGGGAATACGCGCCAGCCAGCTGAGGTCGGTGACGTCGGAGCCGATCAAGGTGCAGTGCTCGCGCGGCGGCAGGAGTTGCTGCCGCAGTTCGACGACGGGCGGATGGTCCAGGTCATACCACTCCACGGTGGCGGGTGGTGCGATCCGGTGCACTCGAGCGTCGAGGCCGCAACCCAGGTTCAGCACCACCGCCTCGCGATGCTCGGCGAGGAAGCTTCGGGCCCAGTCGTCGAAGGCCTTGGTGCGCACCACGGCGGCGAGACCCAGCTGGCTGGCGCCGAATTTGCCCTTGTCGTATCCGGGGGCAAGACGGCGCATCGTCTGGTCGGCATACATGTCGCCGAGGACCGGGGCTGGCAGCCGGTTGTCCAGCGCCTTGGCCTTGAGGACGGGACTGAGGGTCTTCTGAACCCCAACGAGTTCCACCCCAGCGACGATACCTTCGTATGGCGAAGCATTTCTTCAGCCGCGAATCTCGCCTTTGCCCGGTTCACTGCCGTACCTTCGAGCGCGCTGTCTCGACGAAGAGCAACGGCGGTCAAGGAAGTTCGGACACCTCGGGGCCGGCGGTCAGATCGGTGAAGCGGATCCGGTAGATCGCGGGCATCGGCATGCGCTGGGCGGCGGTTTGGTCGGTGGGTCGGCCGAAGCCGATCAGTGCTTGGCAGATGAAGGTGCCGTGGCCGGCGATGAGAACGACTTGACCATGGTTGTGGTGGGCGATCGTCCGCAGAGTGTCGACGGCGCGGGTGCGCAGCTGCTCAAGGCTTTCGCCGCCGGGTCGCGCATAGGACGGGTTGGCCCAGCTATGGGCGCAGTGGGGTGCCCAGTCGTCGGTGTAGGCGAGGCCGTCGTCCCATTCGCGCAACCGCCCGTGGGTGTGCACGGGCAGACCGAGTGCGGCGGCGGTGGGCCGGATGGTTTGAATGGCGCGCAGGTACGGGCTGGACCACAGTGTCGTCGGGCGCAGTTCGGTCAGCACGGGCACGAGCTCGTCCGCTTGCCGTAGCCCTTCCGGTGTCAGTGGGCGGGTGAGTTCGTCCGGGCCGTCGGCGGTCGGCGGAACGGACCTGGCGTGGCGTACCAGCACAAGTTCGGTGGCTGCCGGATGGTTGCTCAATCCGCACGCGCCCAGAGATCGTTGCGATTCTTGCCGGGCCGGAAGCCGTGTGCCTCGGCCATCTGGGCAGTCTCGCTGAAGCCGTGTCCGACGAGGTTCGATGATCGAAGTATGAAGGAGTCATGCCGCCACCGGCATCCGGATTTGCCACAGAGAGGCTCTCGGCCATTACAGTCCGTCACGATAGGCAATCGGCGGGTGAACCAGGCTGGCCGCAATCGCCGGCGCGCTCAGCGCCCGACTCTTACCCTGTGACAGATGCAGCCTCGGACGCGAGCCTTACCCTATGATGATCTTGCAACCCTTCTAGGAGTGGTCGCAGTTCTTGACGGTCATCTGATTGGCGGTGACCTACCGCTTGACCTCACACAGAACCTCATCCGCCGTTTGACTGACCACGGTCCGTTACCCGCGGGCTCAACGGCCGGCGCGCTGCACGCCACGCTAAGCGATCTGGCACAACGCCTGCACTGGGCCACCAGCGCAGTCCTGGAATATCCGGCAGCGATGCCCCACCGGACCAACTATGAGCTCAGCATCCCCGCCGGTTCGGTCGCGGCGTGCATCACCGCGCTGCGAGAAGCCGGTGCCGAGGACATCCACGACGGCCCTCCCACCGCAACCGGATGGCAGATGCGACCTACCGGACCCGACGGCGCCCTGGAACGGCATTCCACCGACGTTCCGAACGGTCGGACCATCACGGCGGCCTTTCCTGAACTCGCTCCTGATCCGGCATTTCAAGAACGCATCGCCCAGCTCAGCCTCCTGGCGGAACAGCACGGCGGTCAATACCAAGGAGCAGGCGGGTAGGCGGCAGCCCAGCCCTCGACATTTACTGCGGGAGCAAGCCGAAGCGAGCAGAGCGAGCGTCGACTACTCGCGGACGTCGTCAACTTCGTCGGCGAACTCGGCCAACACGTCCGCCGCATCGCGGTGACCGGCATCGGCAAGGCGACGCAGCTCGGTGGTGTCACCGCGTTCACCTGCCAGCTGCACGAGTTCGTCCATAGCGTCGCTGCTGCCGGCATCCGCGAGACGACGTAGCTCCTCCATGTCACCACGCTCACCCGCAAGCTCGATCAGCTGGTCGACCGCGTCTCGATCACCGTTCACAGCCCGCGCCCGTAGGTCCGACAGCTCAGGATCAGTCATGCCGCCAATTTTCTCATCCCGCTCGTATTCGGTGTGGAGCGTCGGGAGGTGACCCCTGCCCTGCAGCAGCACGAGGCTGTCGGCGAAGGTCAGACGACAGGCTGAAGGCCCCCTATCGCAGTCCATCGTTGCTCGCCGATGATTTGATCCATGTGGGTGGACATCCGATACCGCAAACCAGGGAGCCGACAATCTTCTTCTTCGAAGGCGAGCGTGCCGGGTTGACGAAGCCCCGATCTCCGCTGGCCGGCTTCTGGGCGCTCCTGGTGGGCGGTGCCGCACTCACGATACTGACGCTCACACTCCAGCCGGCCACCGACGTGCGTGGCTGCTCAAACTACGGCGGCAACGGCAACGGCACCGTCTTTTCCAACGAGATCTGGGACCTGCTTTACCCGATGCTGCTGCTCGTCTGGCTGCTTGCGGTCATCGTGGAACAGCTGCTCCCGGTCACCTGGAACGGCCGTAAAGCAAGCCTGATCATCCCCCGCGCCCTTCTCGCCATCATGGTCGTTTTGACCGCCTCCTGCTATACGGAAATCACGCTGCTTGCGCTCTGCCATTGACTCACGGGCGCTGAGTTATCCCGATCAGCCGCTGGTCGAGCGTCGCGCGGCGCCTACGTCAGTGGCTCAAGCCGGACATTCGGGGGGTCGATCAGAGAGGATCGCCGTGAGGACGTTCGCGGCCGCGGTCGCGTGGTGATCGCACAGCCCGCGGCGTAGTCTTCAGCAGTGGACACACCGGCCCTCAAACTGCAGGTGCTCGTGATCGGGCTCGATCCGTATCGGGTGCCGGGGCCTTGGGACCCCAAGCCGGTAGCAGACGGCATTGAAATGGGACGGGCCCGGTTCGTCGAGCGTGGCGTGGGGGCCCAGTTCTGCCTGGTCGGTCTCGACGGGAGCGACGACGTAGAGGCGGTCATCACCGCTGCCCTTTGCGCGCAGCCCTGGGAGTGCGTCGTCATCGGTGGCGGTGTGCGCAATCAGCTGGATCTGTTCGAACGGGTGGCCAACCTGGTGCATCGGCATGCTCCCGACGCGGCCATCGCATTCAATGCCACCCCGACGGACACCTTCGAGGCAGCCGCCCGCTGGGTGGAGATTCCCGGCTGACGGCCGTCTTGACGCAACGGTGGAAGCTTGAGCGCTGATAGATCCACCTTGTCGACAAGGCGTAGTCGAGGGGGTTCGGTGACGATTGATCATCCGAATGTGGCCGGGAGGTCAGGCAGCGAGCAGCAGGTCCCATACCCGGTCCAGGGCGAGATCGGGGGTTTCGGGAAGCCGGCCACCGCTGCCGAGGGTCTTGGCGATGGCCCGGGCCAGCTGCGCACGGACCGGTGAAACCCGCTGCATCGCCCGGACGAGGGTGCCGCTGGTGTTCAGGCAGGGAAGCACGGCCAGCCATTCGCCGATGGGGCCGGGCAGCGGACCCTCAACGGTCGGCCAGCGGTGCCGCACCTCGTCGTTGAGCTGCGGCATCTGCTCGATGCCGAGCCAGGTCGGGTCGAAGGCACCGAAGGCGAGGTGCCCGACCCGGGCCACCACGGTGGCGCCCAGACACATCGGGCAGGGGTGCAGCGTGGTGTACAGCCGGGTGCCCCGGGCGCGCTCCTTGTCGTCCGGCACGGCGGCGAGTGCTTCCAACTCGGCGTGGGCCAGCAGCCCTCTCGGTGCCACCGCGGAGAAGCGCTGGTTACGGCCACTGCCGAGTACGGTGCCCGCGTCGTCGGTGATGACGGCGCCGACCGCGACGCCGCCATCACGGTAGGACTTCCAGGCCATCGTCATCGCGTGCTGCCACGGGAGTTCGAGCGCCAACCACGCACGACGAGCGGTGAGTTCCGGCATGCCGCGATGATCGCACGAAGATGTCGGGTTCACGGAGCATCCCGGTACCCGCACCGCCGCCGAGCCGGATCGAGCAGGTCACGACGTCGGCCTGCGGCTCCCCCGGGCTGCGAGAGCGGACAGCCGATCTCGCCGATGCAGTGGATGATCCTCCGATGGGGATTCAGATACGACGGTTGCAACGAGGCACCGAGGCCGAATTCGTGACGGGGCTGCAGTGGCTCTTCGACCCGCCCGGCAGTCGTCCACCGGATTGGGACCGCGACCGCGCCGTCGAACGCACCGCGCAGGTCCTCGCCGACGAGAACGCCGCACTGTTCGCAGCCCGCTCACCGGAGAACCAACTGGTCGGCGTGGCAAGTATCTACCTCGACATCGTTTCGGTGCGCTTCGGTCGTCGAGCCTCGATCGAGGACCTCGCGGTGCACCCCGAATGGCGGTCCCAAGGTGTCGGAGCAGGCCTGCTGGCGACCGCCAAGGAGTGGGCGCAGGAACACGGCGCCGACTACATCTTCCTGGAGTCCGGCATCGGGCGAACCGAGGCACATCGCTTCTACGTTCGCCAAGGTGCGACTCACGCCGCAGCAGCGTTCCGGTGGACCACCGGACAGCCCCGATAACGGGAACGAGCCTTCGGTCGCGAACCGCGACATCCGTTTCTGCCGCGCGGCGGTGAAAGCTCCTAACGCGATCAGTCGTTGGGCCAGTTGATCAAGTCGAGGTCATCGGCTGCCGGGCGAAGCCCATCGCGGGCAGCGGATCGTCGAGCGCGATCAGGTCCGACACGTGTCCCTGGATTTCGCTGCACACCGAGGCGAGATCCATAGGCAGGGACCGTTTGCGGTACAGCTCATGGATGCCTTCGGCGATGCCTTCGCCCGGCGAATCGAGGTACGCCTGCACGGTGGATTCCACCCGCAGTCCGGCGCCTGCGGTCTGCACTGCGAGCTCGTAATCGACCGAGTTGCTCAAGCCGTCGGTCCCCTCGAACCAGACGGCCATCTCGAAATTGGCCCGCAGGCGAATACCGTCGTCGGTGCGTCGAGATAAACATGCGGACCCATGGTGGCGCCGTCGCCGCCGAAATAGTGGCTGTGCCAGATCCCTTCCACATGGCCGTACAGCTCCTCGCGTGCCTCGTGGAATGCCCTCAGTATGGTGGTGAACCCCCGCAATTCATCCATGCTCTGAAGGATAGGCGAGTGGCGGCCAGACCGGCGGAGGTCTACAGAGAGTGACCCATCGACCAGGTACCGACCCGCTCTTGCCGTTGAGGGGCGGAAAGTCGCGCCGCAGCGAAACCGTCACCACGGCGCCGGGTCCGAAGTGCACTGTCTGCGTCGGACGGTAGTCGCGCCGCCGTAGCAACACAGCTCGGTTTCGGTTGCCCGCCCGTGCGCTTCACCCTTGGGCACCAACGGCTACGATCTCCGGCGTGTTGATCTTCCCATACGAACCGTCCAGCCCCGAGGGCCTCGCCGCCCGCTGGGTACGGTGGGCCGCGGCCACCGGACCGTGGAGGAACCCGGTGCTGGATCGGACGGGCCGCCATGGGCACCTGCGTCAGCCCGATGACGTCTGGTTCCTTGCGGGCTGCTTCGGCGGCGCCGTCGAGCGGCGGTGCACCGTTCCTTCGGACCGTCCGCTGTTCATGCCGGCGTTCAACATGTGGTGTCCGAACGGCACGTACATTCCGCCGCTGCCTCAAGCACGGGGTGCGGTGCACGTCGATGGGCGGCAGCACCCCGTCGTCGTCATCGATGCGGCGACGTTGTTCGAGGTCCGCGGCGCGTTCCTCAATCCTGTCACCCGCGCCCGGCGGACCGTCCCGATGCGGGTCTGGGGGATCTGGGCGATGGTCGGCGCGTTGCCGCCCGGTGAGCACACCGTCCGCATGGACGGCACGGACGGGCACGGATTCAGAGTCACGGCGACATATCACCTCATCGCTCGCAGAGGCGAGTGAGCGGGTAGACCCGGGACATCTCGGCCGCGGATGTCGCGATCCTCGGCCCGTTCTCCGGCAACGACAAATGTTCGGCGGGAAGCTCGACCGGCTCGCCGCGTCGGTGGAGGGCCTGGCGGGCGGAACGCAATTCGAGCTGAGACAGGGAGCTTGAAGATCGATTGAACTCACCTGCCGCCGCCCGCTCCACGACCGTTACGCTGCGTCAGCTTGGCCCGGCGTGTCCGGCGGTCACGCCGATGAGAATGCGTGTCGCGGGGAATGAAATAGCGGGTTGCGTGCGCGTCATCGTTGACGGCCGCGAAGTATCTACATTCGAGCATTGGCCGACTGCCGTGGATATCCGGACAGTCCCCACTCAAGCGGCGTTCCCGACAGCGGGATAAACGCAGAAATCGGGCAGAAGGGCGCACCGTCGGCTCATGTCCGAAGTGGTGCCCGGGCGGGTGCGACCGAACAGAGCGGTTGCCCCTCGACGCTCTCTTGACAGTCGAATCGGCCCGGATGGATGTTAGGACGGTCACTTCGAAGCTGCCCCCGGCCGCCTCGGCGGGCCGGGGTCCAGAGTGGAGATCATCGTGGTCGGTCATCGTCGTCCTCAGCCACTTCTCGTTCTGGCCGTCGCCGTGTTCACGGTCTTCTCGGCGGTTGTCCCGGCCGGCGCGGCGCGACCGGTCGGCAAACCGACCGCGAAGTCGATGTTGGAAAAGGGCGTACGCGCGACCGCGCCGGCCTCGGCGCGGGCCGGCATCGCCGAGGAGCCGGGCGGGGACGAGGACGAGGCCGGCGTGATCGCGGCTCGCGCGGAGTTCCACCAGTCGATCACCGCAGCGCCGGCGGCGACGGCGCCGGCGGCCGGGTTGACGGACGCCATCGCGGCGGCGGGCCGGCTGACGACCCGCGGGGACCGGTGGCGCGAGGTGACCGACAAGCCGTTCCTGAACGACCCGATCGAGCGAGGGGACAACTTCGGCGTCGGCTGGGGCTATGTGACGGGACGGATGACCGCTCTCACCCCGGCGGGGCGTTTCGTGTACGCGGGGGCGGCCAGCGGTGGGGTGTGGCGCAGCTCCGACTCGGGTGCGCACTGGCGGCCGGTGAACCGGGGCCTGCCCCGGCTGGCGGTCGGCGCGCTGGCGACCGATCCGCGAGACGGGTCGGTCTGGGTCGGCACCGGCGAGGCGAACAACGCCAGCGAGAACCAGTACGGCGTCGGCATCTACCGGCTGGCTCACGGCTCCTCGACCTGGCAACGGGTGGGCGGCACCGAGTTGTTCGGCGCCGGCGTGCACCGCATCGCCTGGATCCGGGATCACATCTACGCCGCGACCAGCCACGGGCTGTACAGCCGGGCGGCGGCGGCCGGCCGGTCGTCGCCGTGGCGAGCGGTGCTGCAGCCCGCCGGACCGGCCGACTATCCGCCGAGCTCAGAGGTCACCGATCTCATCGCGCTGCCGGGCACGGGCGGCCGCAGCATCCTCGCGGTCGTGGGCTGGGCCGGGTACTCCGACCCGCCCGGCACCGAGCACAACGGCTTCTACGTGGGCTCCGGCACGAGCGGCAGTTTCACCCGGATCACTCCGACCGGTGACATCAATCCCGCCACGATCGGCCGCACCACCCTTTCCGAGTCCGGTGGCTGGCTCTACGCGGTGGTCATGGACACCTCGACCGGCGATCTGCGGGGCCAGGGCGCCTACGTGTCCAGGACCGGCCGGGCGCAGGGCCCCTGGACGCGGATCGCCGACGTCGACAAGCTGTACAACTCGGACTCCGCGCTCGGCCCGTCGACAAGCGACTACTACCCGGGCGTGCAGGCCGACTACAACCAGTACATCCTGGTCGATCCGCGCGACCGCAGGCACGTCTACCTGCAGCTGGAGGAGGTCTTCGAGTCCACCGACGGCGGTGCCACGTGGAAGACCGTCGGCCCGTACTGGAACTACGACATCTCCTGTGAGGAGACCACCGGCGACCCGTACGCGTGCCCGATGACCACGCACCCCGACCAGCACGCGGGAATGCTGCTGAACGGGCAGTTCTGGGCCGGCAACGACGGCGGATTGTGGCGGCGCCCGACCAGTTGGCACGAGCGAGGCCGCTGGACCAACCTCAACCCCGCACTCGACACACTGCAGAACTACTCGGTGGCCACCGGATCGGTCGGCGGCGGCGGTCTCGCGTACTGGGGCGGTCTGCAGGACAACGGCGAGTCCTACACCCGGACCGACATGTCGCGCGTCGAGCAGGCTTTCACCGGTGACGGCGGCGACACCATCGTCGATCCCCGCAACGGCGACCGGGCGGTCGAGGAGTACGTGTACCTGGACATGTACCTGACGACGGACGCCGCGACGCAGACGTTGCGGGAGATCTCCCCGTCCTGCCTCACCGCGTCCGATCCACCGGAGCTGTGCGACCCCAGCCCGCGGTTCATCGCCCCCATCGAGATGGACGTCAGGAACCCCGACCACTGGGTGGCCGGCGGCCGGTACGTGTGGGACGACACCGCGTCCTGGAACACCGTCTGCGACAGCACCGCCTGCGACTGGAAGCCGGTCTACGACACCGGGACGGGCCACTCCATCACGGCCCTCGCCGCCAACGGTGCCGTCACCTACGCCGGCTGGTGCGGACCCTGCAACCCGGGCGAGACGGCTCCGTTCACCCGGGGCCTGGCCACCAACTACGGCGGCAGCTGGCACCAACTGCCGGTCCCGGAACTGCCGAACCGCTATGTCACCTCGATCGCGGTCGACCCCGCGAACGGCGCCCACGCGTACGTTTCCTTCGGCTCATACAGCCGGCGCTGGATTCCCGACGCAGGCGTGGGTCATGTCTTCGAGACCGACGATGGCGGCGCGACCTGGGCCGATGTCTCCGGGAACCTGCCCGACGCCCCCGTGTACAAGGTGATCACGCATGGCTCCGACCTCATCGTCGGAACCGAGGTCGGTGCCTTCGTCGCGCCTCGGCCCCGCGGGCTGCCGGCGTCCTGGCGCAACCTGGGCTCGGGCCTGCCTCGCGTCACCGTGTGGGACCTCACCGTGGCACCCGACGGACGCGTCGTCGCCGGAACCCACGGTCGAGGCACCTGGGAGATCCGCTTCCGGCACTGACCGGGCCGGCCGGGACCGGTACGCCCGCGCCTCAGGCGCGGGCGTACCGGCCGGTGAGGGTGCCCTCGGCGAGGACCGCGCCGTCGATGGCCGAGCGTAGGTCCGCCGCCGTTGCGCCCGGCCGCAGCCCGGCCGGGCGGGACAGGGCGAACGCGGTGAAGACGTACCGGTGCGCGGGGCCGCGCGGCGGACACGGGCCCCCGTACCCGGCATGGCCGAAGTCGTTGGTCCCGGAGCCGGCTGGGGTCTCGGCCTCGCCGAGTTCCGGCCGGGTCCCGTCGATGCCCCACGCCACCCAGTGCACGAACGTCCCATCCGGCGCGTCGGGGTCCTCCACCAGCAGGGCCAGCTCCCGCACGCCGGACGGCAGACCGTTGAAGGTCAGCGGGGGCGACACGTCCGCCCCGTCGCAGGTGTATCGGGGTGGAATCTGCCCGCCGTCGGCGAATGCGCTGCTGGACACGGCGAGGCTCAGCGCAGCCTGCGGATCGGCCGGATCCGGGCCCGGTCCCCCGCAGCCGGCGAGCAGGCCGGCCAGCGCGCCGATGGTGATCAGCGGAGCCCACAACCGCATCCTCGCACCATAGCCCCTGTGCTCAGCCGAACAGGGCCGAGCCGTATCTGGTGGTGACGGACAGGGCGATGACGAGGAGCCAGATCGTGACGACGAGGACGTCGAGGTCGGCGTCGATGAAGCGGGCGGCGGCCTGCTGCATCCGCGGGGGCAGGTAGAGGTTGTTGTCGCGGATGTTCACGTGCGTCAGCGTGGCGAAGACCAGCGTCGTGGAGACGGTGATGACCAGGCACCACGGGCAGAGCGCGCCGATCGAGAACATCGCCTCGTAGAACAGCCAATACGCGAACGCGACGCCGAGGGTGTAGACGACCTGCGCGGCGAACATGAATCCGCGCGGGAACCGCACCCCGGCCAGGCTGGCCACCGCGATGGTGATCACCACCGGCTCGGCGACCATGCCGAGGAACGCGTTCGGGAAGCCGAACAGCTGCGCCTGCCAGCTCAGGGCGACCGTGCCGCAGCTGATCACCGCGTTGATGTCGCAGGAGAGGCCGACGCCGGGGTTCGCCGCGAGGCGCACCGCGTCGATGGAGAGCACGAACGAGGCCAGCAGGCTCAGGCAGGCCGAGAAGAGCATGGTGCCGTAGATCCAGGCGTCGGCGTGGCGCAGCCGGCGGAACCAGGCCAGCGGGCCGATCGTCACTTGGCGGCCTCGGTGACGGCGTGGGTGAACGGGCCGACGGTGTACAGGTCGCCCTCGAACTTCACACCGTTGATCTTGACGGTGGGCGTGCCGCCCAGGCCGGCGTCGAACGCCGCCTGGGTCGAGGCGGCGACCCAGGGCTCGAAGACGCGCTCGTCGAAGTCGTCCGAGATCGCCTTCGGCACGCCGGCCTGGCCCGCCAGGCCGGCGATCTGGTCGTCGGACAGGCCGGTGCTGCCCTCCGGGGGCTGGTGGGCGAACAGCGCGTTGTTGAACGGCAGCAGCTTGTCCGGCGCCTGGTCGTACACCGTCGCGGCCGCGTTCGCGGCCCGGGTGGAGTACCGCGTCCCGCCGGACATCTCGTCGAGGAACGCCAGCGGGTACAGGTACAGCCGGGCCGTGCCGTCGCCGATCAGGCGGTCGATCTCGTCGCCGTTGGCGCGCTCGAACTGGCCGCAGTACGGGCACATGTAGTCCAGGTACACCTCCACCTTCACCGGGGCGCCGGCCTGGCCGACGACCAGCGCGCCGTCGACCGCGCCGCTGGGGGCCACGACGGGCCCGGAGGCCGCGGGTTTCGCCCCCGAGTCGTCCCCGGCGGCCCGGACGATGGTGAACACGATCGCGACCAGCAGCAGCGCCACGATCACCACGCCGGCCACCCGGGCCTTGCCGAGCCGCCGGGGCGCACGGCCCGCCTGCTTGCCCACCATTTCTCCAGGCTAGAGCCCGGCACCACAATTGGGTCACTATCCGGCAAATGCCCGCCCTATCGGCGGATCGCCTTCTTGACCTCGGAGACCACGATGATCGACGCGGCGATGCCGGCACACGCCAGCCACTGCCGGATGTTGAGGTTCGTCATGTCCAGCAGGTTCTGCAGCGGCCCGAGCGCGGTGGACACGACGAGCGTCAGCAGCGAGGTGACGATGGCGAGGTTGAGCCGCCGGTCGGTGAAGGTGTCCAGGCTGAAGATCGTGCGGCGTTCGTCCTTGGCGGCGATCGAGAAGAACAGCGAGAAGAGCGAGAACGTCACGACGCCCATGGTGTGCGCGACGTCTGCGGGGTAGGAGCGCTCGGCCCACTCGATGACGCCGAGCGTGCCGATTCCCATGATGACGCCGACGGTCACCAGCCAGATCATCAGCCCGCAGGTGAGGATCGGCTGCTCCGGGTGCCGGGGCTTGCGATCCATCAGATTCGTGGCCGGATTGCCGTAGCCGAGCCCGATCGCCTGGAACAGCAGGGTGGTGAAGTTGATCCACAGTGTCTGCAGCGGCAGGAACGGCACGCCGCCGGTGACGTTGAAGATGCTGGCGCCGAGGAAGGAGGTGATGAAGCCGAACAGGCAGCCCATCTGGAAGCGCACGTACTTGGTGAGGTTGTCGTAGAGGCCGCGGCCGATCTCGACTGCCTTGACGATGGTCGAGAAGTTGTCGTTGGTGAGCACCATCACCGCGGCTTCCTTCGTCACCTCCGTGCCGGTGATGCCCATGGCGATGCCGATGTCGGCCCGCTTCAGCGCCGGCGCGTCGTTCACGCCGTCGCCGGTCATGGCCACGATGTCGCCCTTGCTCTTCAGCAGGTCCACCAGCCGGACCTTGTGTTCGGGGGTCACCCGGGCGATGACGCCGACGTCGTCGATGGCGTTGCGGGCATCGTCGTCGCTCATGGCCTCGAACTCGGCCCCGGTGATCACCCGGCCGCCGATGCCGAGCTGTCCGGCGATGGCGCCGGCGGTGACCGCGTGGTCGCCGGTGATCATGCGTACCTTGATGCCGGCGGCCTTGGCCGTGGCGATGGCCGCCTTGGCGGCGGGGCGCGGCGGGTCCACGATCCCGACGAGTGCGAGCAGTTCCAGGTCCTCGACCAGGGCGAGCAGGTCACCGTCGGCGTCGAAGGTGGCCGGGTCGAAGTCGCGTCGGGCGGTGGCCATGACGCGCAGGCCCTGCTCGCCGAGGATCCGGTTCTCCTCCAGGTAGCGCTCCCGGAAGTCGCCGTCGGCCGGCACCGGCCCGGTGTCGGCGTTGAAGACGGTGCTCGCCCGCGCGAGCAGCTGGTCCGGGGCGCCCTTGACGTAGCAGCGGATGACACCGCGGCCCGCGTCGTCGTCCATCCGGTGGAACGTCGCCATCAGCTTGTACGCGGCGTCGAACGGCAGCTCGGCGAGGCGCGGGTACGCCTGCCGGGTCGACACGGCGTCGACGCCGCCCTTGGCCGCGAGCGTGACGAGGGCGCCCTCGGTCGGGTCGCCGATCAGCTCGCCGTCGGTCACCACCGCGTCGGACGCCAGCACCATCGGCAGCAGGAACCGGTCCACCGCGACGATGGGCTCACCGGCCACGCGGGTGATGTGTCCCTCGCTGGAGTATCCCTTGCCCTCGATGGTGTACCGGCGGCCCACCACCGTCATGCGGACCGCGGTCATCTGGTTGAGCGTGAGCGTCCCGGTCTTGTCCGAGTTGATCGCCGAGGTGGAGCCGAGGGTCTCGGTCGACTGCAGCCGCTTCATGATCGCGCCGGCCCGGGCCAGCGCCTGCGTCCCGTACGCGAGGATCGCGGTGACGACCGCCGGCAGGTTCTCCGGAATCGCACCGACGGCGAAGGCGACCGCGGCGGTGAAGACGACCGAGAAGGTGTCGCCGCGGGCCAGGTTCAGCCCCATGGAGATGACCAGGGCCACGCCGGCGATCAGCAGGATCTGGTTGGTGAGCTTGTCGAGCTGACGGGTGAGCGGGGTCTTGACCGCCGGCGCACCCTGGAGCATGCCGGAGATGTGGCCGACCTCGGTGGACATGCCGGTCGCGGTCACGACGAACACCCCGGAGCCGCGGGTGACGTTGGTGTTCATGTACACCATGTCGGTGCGGTCGCCGAGGGGCGTGTCGCCGCCGGCGACGGCGTCGGTGCCCTTCGAGACGGGCAGGCTCTCGCCGGTCAGCGCGGACTCCGCGACCTCCAGCGTCGCGGCCCGCAGCAGGCGGCCGTCGGCCGGGATGATGTCGCCGGCCTCGAGCGCGACGACGTCGCCGGGCACCAGCCGTTCGGCCGGGATCTCGGCCAGCGCGCCGTCGCGAACGACCTTCGCCTTGACGATCATCATCTTCTCGAGCGCGGCGACGGCCGCGGCGGCCTTGCCCTCCTGTTGCAGCCCGAGGACCGCGTTGAACAGGGTCAGCAAGATCAGCATGATGCCGGTCTCGAGTTCCTTGAGCGGATACAGGCTCACGATTCCCGCGACCAGCAGGACGATCTGCATCAGGTCGGCGAACTGGCGCGCGAAGGCGTGCCACCGGGATTCCACCTTGCCCGCGGTGAACCTGTTCTGGCCGTAGCGCGCGGTTCGCGCCTCGACCTCGGCCGAGTCGAGGCCCTTGTGCTCCTCCACCCGCTCCGCCTGCAGGACGCTTTCGGCGCTGAGGGTGTGCCACAACTGGGTTTCCTCAGGCGACAACGTGACAGCCGGCGCCAATGATCTGGTCACGTGCTCTCCCTCGAACGCCGTTGCGAGACCGGCCGCACCGCCCAGGGGGCATGACCACGCTGGGGCGTTACGGAAGCCCTAGCTATACATTCTCCGAATTTAAGTCATATTTCTTTGCAATATGCGCGATAGCGCGCACTCCTGTGACAGACGAAGCGCCGTGGTCGACGTGGCCTCGCCGAGGATGCGCTCCGCGCGCCAGGCAGCGTTCATCGGCGTCGGCGCGATGGTCAGCGCCGGCATCTTCGCGCTGCTGGGCGCCGCGGTGTGGATCTTGTTCCTGCTCCGGCGGTGGTGATGGGCGAGCTCGCCATGGCGCGCGTGCCCTACGGCCGGTACCTGCGCTGGGTGTGGCCGCTGCTGGCGATCCTCGCGGCCACCACCGTCGTGCTGCTGGCGGCCGGCGCCGCCCTGTCCTGAGCGGGTACGGCCCGCCGCGGACGGCAAAGCGGGGCCGGACCCATCGGTCCGGCCCCGCATCCGCCGCCGGTCAGCTCAGCTGGAAGCGGGAGACGATGGCCCGCAGTTCCCCGCCCATCCGGGCGAGGTCCGCCGCGGACTGCTGGGACTGGCTCACACCCGTCGTGGTGATCTCCGCGGCCTCCGCGACGGCGGCGATCGTGGTCGCGATCTCGCGGCTGCTGTCGGCGGCCTCGGTGACGTTGCGGCTCATCTCGCCCGTGGTCGCGGTCTGCTCCTCGACCGCGGTGGCGATCACCGTCTGGTACTGGCTGATCCGCTCGATGATCTCGGCGATCTGCTCGATGGCTCCCACCGCGCTCGCCGTGTCGGCCTGGATC
This sequence comes from Actinoplanes sp. NPDC026623, assembly GCF_040638275.1. NCBI lineage: Bacteria > Bacillati > Actinomycetota > Actinomycetes > Micromonosporales > Micromonosporaceae > Actinoplanes > Actinoplanes sp. NPDC026623. Next base: position 21,959 of record NZ_JBEZXZ010000101.1, read on the forward strand.
GCCTCCACCCGCCGCGAGATGTCCTCGGTCGCCTTCGCGGTCTCCTGGGCGAGATCCTTGACCTCGCTGGCCACGACCGCGAAGCCCTTGCCGGCCTCGCCCGCGCGGGCCGCCTCGATCGTGGCGTTGAGCGCGAGCAGGTTGGTCTGCTCCGCGATCGCGGTGATCAGCTTGACCACGTTGCCCACCTCGGCCGAGGAGGTGCCGAGCTTGCCGACGGTCTCGTTGGTCGCCTGAGCCACACTGACGGCCTCGGCCGCGACGGCGGCTGCCTCGCCGGCGTTCTGGGCGATCTCGCGGATCGCGGCGCCCATTTCGGCGCTGCCCGCGGCCACCGTGTTGACGTTCGCCGACACCTGCGTGGCGGCCCGGGTGACCTCCTGGGCCTGCGCGCTGGTCTCGTCGGCCGAGGTGGCGATCCGCTCGGACACCTGGGACAGGTCGTCGGAGGCGCCGGCGAGCGAGTCGGCGTGCCCGGACACGGCGCCCACCGTCTCGCGCAGCGAGTCGATGGTCTCGTTCAGCGCGTCCCCGAGCTGCCCGAGCTGGTCCTTGCGCCGGATGTCGACCTTCGCGGTGAGATCCCCCTTGGCGAGCCTGCCCAGCGCGGCGACGACGACCGACAGCGGCCGGACGACGGACCGGGTGACCAGGATGCTCAGCGCGACCGCCAGGGCCAGGGCGACGAGCAGCGCACCACCCATGGCGTACTGGCCCAGGCGCTGCGCGTCCTGGCTCTGCTTGCGGGCCACGTCCATGCGCTGGTCGACGGACTTGCCGAGGGCCTTCGCCGTGTCGTAGATGGTGCCGAGCGACTCGGCCGCGGGGCCGTCATTGATGGCGTCCATCGCCTTGACCATGCCCGCGTGGCTACCGTCGCCGACCCAGCTCATGATCTTGTCGTCCCAGTTGAAGAAATCGTCCCAGGCCGGCTTGAGCTTCGCGTACAGCGCCTGCTCCGCGGGGGTCATGTGTGCGGTGTGCGCCTTCTTGAAGCTCGCGTACACGGCGTCCTTGGCCGCGAGTTCCTCCGTACGGTTGAAGCTGTCCTTGCCTAGCGCCTTCGTCGGGCCGTACGCGGCGACGTCGGAGACGACCAGCCCCTGCCAGCCGGAGATGTCCGCCATCTGGTACATGGCGAGTTCCACATCCTGCTGCACCGACTGCAGGTCGGTGAGCTGCCGCTGGGCGTCCTGCTGGCGGGACATCGCCGACCAGCCGACACCGGCGGCGACGATCATCAGGACCATGAGCACGGAGAACGCACCCCCGAGCCGCGTACCTACACCCGCCCGATTGAAGCGCACAGCACGTTCCTCCCCGCAGTCTGTATCCGAACACCGCCATAATCGGCCGGTCCGCGGCCGGACCTAGGAACTGAGATCTGCCTCGCGTTCCGGGCTCCCGTCGCTGTGACGGCCGCCACTCGTGCCGGGCCGCGGCGGGGTCGCTCCGGGCCGGGCGAGCGGGCACTCTGAGCGCGTGACAGACGCGGTGCTGCGTGCGATGAACCCCGCCGACCTCGACGCGCTGATGATCGTGCAACGCGACGGGGCGCGGGCCGGCCTGGCGAACATCTTCCCGCAGGAACGGTTTCCGTTCCCCGTCGACGTGGTGCGACGCCGGTGGGAGCGGGAGATCGCCGACCCCGGCATCGACTGCTTCGTGGTTCTGGACGACCGGGGCCGCATCGCGGGGTTCGCCGCGCTGCGGGGCGCCGAGTTCCTTCACTTCGGCACCGCGGTCGGCTCCTGGGGCGGCGGCCTGGCGGCGCGGGCCCATGACGAGGTGCCATGGGGTGTCGGCCTGCGCGCCGCTTCGCTCTCGCTCGAGACGTGGCGAGATGAGGAACTGCCGGAGATCGCCGCCGAGGGCTACGCGGTCGGGATCAACTGGACGGGGCCGCGGCTGGTGGGCTGGGACCTCACGGTCGCCGAGGTGCTCAATCGCCTCGCCAACGCCCTGGGCGAGGGACCGTACACCAGGCACGATCCCTCGGCTCTCGCCGAGGAGGATCAGTCGTCTGCGGGGCGCAGGTCCATGATCCAGTTCGTCTCCCAGGTCTGCCGCCCGTCGACCGAGAACGCCTGCTCCCAGCGGGGCGCCCCCGGTGTGCCGCGGGACCAGATGAACCGCACGTCGACCGGCTGCTCGCCCTCTCGGTCGGCGCCGTAGAACACCCCGCGATCGCCGTCGAACGAGCCGGTGACAACCGGGAACAGCACGCCGGTCTCGTTCGTCGTCCAGTGCAGCGACCAGACCTTCCGCACCGGATCGTAGAGGCGCAGGGTCAGGCCCCTCATGCCGTCCGGAAAGATGATCTCGTCGATGTTCGCGGCGCCGTCGAACAGCGAGCGGATCTCCCCGAGGGCCTCGAACTCGTCCCAGTCGTCGCTGCCCACCAGCCGATGCTTCAACCGGCGATTGGCCACCCGCCAGCGGCCGATCAAAAAGTCGAAATCATCCATGCCCATCAGCTTACGGACCACGGCCGTCGCTTCGTCGAGACAGGAGCGTCAGCGAAGCGGCGATGCCTCGCGTGCGTCGAGGAGTTCGTCCCAGTGTTGCCGGGTCCAGGCGCAGGCGGCGGCCATCGGCTCGAGCAGGCTGCGGCCCAGCGGGGTCAGCTCGTACTCGAAATGGGGCGGGCGGCTGGTGCGGTTGATCAGGCCGTCGCGTTCCAAGGTGCGCAGCGACTTGGTGAGCACCTTCGCGGTGATGCCCCGCAGCGGGACGCGCAGCTCGGAAAAGCGCCGCGGCCCGTGCTCCAGGCAGCGGACGATCATGCCGGCCCATTTGTCGCCGACCCGGATCGGCGACAGATCGGACGGACAGACCGGATCGAACATGTCGGGGTCCAGCGGCGTCGTCACGGTTCCACGGTAGTCGGTATCCGATCGGTAACCGGGTGCGCGGATACGTTCTGCGGCGAGGCCGGCGAGCGCGCCGGTCCGGGAAGGAACGGGAGTCGGCGATGGGCGGGATCGTGATATTCGGTGCGGGCGGCCGGGCCGGGCGGGCGGCCGTCGCCGAGGCGCGCCGGCGGGGTCATCAGGTCACCGCGGTGGTCCGCGATCCGGGCCGCAACGGCTTCGCGCCGGATGACGGCGTGCGCGTGGTCGCCGGTGATGTCTCGGACGAGGACGCCGTCGCCCGGGTCGCCGCCGGTCATGATGCCGCGATCAGCGCAGTGTTCGACCCGGCCGCGGCGCCGGACGCGCTGTACACCGGCGCCGCCCGTGCGCTGCTCGGCGGGCTGACCCGCGCCGGGGTGAAGCGGCTGCTGGTGGTGGGCCTGGCGTCGGTCCTGCCGACCGGCGACGGGGTGGCGCTGATGGACACACCCGGCTATCCGCAGGAGTACCGCTCGTTCTATCTCGCCCACGCGGCCGGCACGCAGGCGCTGCGGAGCGCGGCCACCGACCTCGACTGGCTGGTCGTCAGCCCGGCGGGCGACTTCGACCGCGGCGGCGCGCGCACCGGACGCTACCGGGCGGCGGCTGCCGACCCGGACAGCCGGATCTCGTACGCGGACCTCGCCGTCACGCTGATCGACGAGGTCGACACCCCACGGCACCACCGGGTTCACCTGGGCGTCGAGGCGTCGATCGCGCGTTGATACCGGCGGGTCAGTTCGCCCAGCGCGTCCAGTCGCGCCGAGCTTGCAAGGGGGACAGCAGGCGCAGCAGCCGCGCCGAGGCCTCCAGCATTCCTCCATCGGACGGCGTTCGCCGGCTACCGCTTGGCCGGGGTCACTCCGTAGACCAGCCGCAGGATGGCGTCGGTGAGGGTGTCGATCAGCTCGTCCTCGTCGTGGGCCTCGGGGTTGGCGAACGCGTCGGCGAACGTCATCAGCCGCAGGTGGATCACCATCGTCGCGAGCAGCGCGGGCGGGCCGTCCACGGTGAGGCCCGCCTTCGCGTCGCGCTCGATGCGGTGCCGGAACATCGTGCAGCCGTCGTCGACCAGGCGCTCGCGCACGCCCATGACCTCCGGGCCGGGGTCGGGGGCGAGGAACACCTCGCGCAGCCAGCGGCCCTCGACCTTCCAGCGCTTGAGCGACAGCATCAGGCCCGCGCGCAGCGCCGCCCGGTCGAGGCCGTCCGAGGCCAGCCACTCCCCCATGTCGGCGTCGGTCTGGCCGATCGCCCGGTCCCAGAGCGCGGCCAGCAGGGCCTGCTTGGACTCGAAGTAGAAGTAGAAGCCCGAGCGGGCGATCCCGGCGGCGCCGGCCAGTTCGTCAATGGTGACCTGACCGATCGGCTTCTGGCGCAGCACCACCTGGGCGGCGTCGAGCAGGGCCTGCTCCCTCTGATCGCCCTTGGTGGGCGCGCGGCGGCTTCCGATGGCTGGCACGAACCGATCCTACCGCGTGCATTCGACGTCACATCTTTGTTTTTCGACACAGTGTTGAGAATGCTCGTCAGTGCGTCTACGTTCGGTTCATGCCTAACCAGTCGTCCCGCATGGCCCTAGCGGTGTCGTGCTACGTCGTGCTCTTGGTTTCCGCCCTGCAGACCCTGGTCGTGCCGGTCGTCGCGAACATCCAGGCCGACCTGGGCGTGTCGGCCACCTCGGCGAGCTGGGTCGTGACCGCCAACCTGCTGGCCGCCGCGGTGCTCACCCCGATGCTCGGCCGCCTCGGCGATCTTTACGGGCGCCGCCCGGTCATGCTCGGCGTGCTGGTGATCGTGCTGGCCGGCTCGGTGCTCGCCGCCACCACCTCGAGCCTGGCGCTGCTGCTGGTCGGCCGGGTCGCGCAGGCCGCCAGCTTCGGGCTGTTCCCGCTCTCCATCGGCGTGCTCCGCGAGGAACTCACCCCGCAGCGCCTCACCGGCGCGATGGCCACCGTCAGCGGCATGCTGGCGGTCGGCGCCGGCCTCGGGCTGACCGTCACCGGCCTGCTCATGCGCGCCGGCGGCGACTACCACCAGCTGTTCTGGCTGGCCACGGTCCTGACCGTGATCGGCATCGCCGGCGTCTGGATGCTGCCGCGCCGCGCCGCGGTGGCGACCGGCCGCCTCGACTGGATCGGCGCCGGCCTGCTCGGCCTCGGCCTGGTGCTGCTGCTCCTGCCGCTCGAGGAGGGCAACAGCTGGGGCTGGGCCTCGGCCAAGGTGATCGGCTCGCTGATCGCCGCCGTGGTCGTCCTCGTCGTCTTCATCCTGGCCGAGCGCCGGATCAGCCAGCCGCTGGTCACCATGCGCATGCTCACCCACCGCCCGCTGGTGATCGCCAACGCGGCCGGCCTGTTCCTCGGCTTCTCGATGTTCGCCATCTTCCTGGCCGTCTCCTACCTGGTGCAGACCCCGCCCGCGATCACCGGCTACGGCTTCGGCTCGACCGTTCTCGCCGCCAGCGTCGTCTACCTGCTGCCCGGCACCGCCGCCGGCGTGTTCACCGCCCCGCTCGGCGGCCGGCTCGTCGGCCGGTTCGGCCCGAAGAACACGCTGGTGATCGCGGCCCTGCTGGCGTTCGCCGGCTTCGGGATGCTGGTCGCCCTGCACTCCGCGACCTGGCAGATCATCGTCAGCGCGTTCGTGGTCAACACCGCGGTCATGTTCGGCTACGCCGCCCTGCCCGCCCTGCTGATCGCGCACGTCTCCCCGGCCGAGACCGGCATCGCGAACAGCGTCAACTCGATCGCCCGCTCGATCGGCATGTCGCTGGGCACCGCGTTCGTGGTCACGATGCTGACCCGCAACCTGATCCCGGGTGCCCCGGTCGCCCTGCCCCACGAGTCGCAGTACACCGCGGTCTTCGCGGTCGGCGCCGTGCTCGGCCTGCTCGCCGCGGCCCTGGTCGCCCTGGCCCTGCCGGGCAGCCGGCCGAGCCACCTGAGCGTCCGCGAGGTCGAGGAGGAAGAGGTCTTCGGCGCGGCCGGCCTCGAGGTCCCGGCCGACCTGGTCGCCAAGGAGAACGCGGCCCGCGTCTGAGCGCCGCGGGCGTCAGCGCCGCCCGGCCCTGATTCGGGCGGCCAGGCCGGCCCCGCGCAGCACGGTCGAGCGGGCCGCGACGGCGACCGGATTGCGGAAGTGGAACATCTGGGCCGACTCCTCGGACTGCTCGACCGCGCGCCGGGCGCGGCCGAGCATCTCCCGCTCGAAGGCCGCGACCGCGTCCACGATCGGGCCGCCCGCGGCCAGGGCGCCGGTGAGGACCCGGGCGTCCTCGAGGGCGCTGTTGCCGCCGAGGCCGCGCTGCGGCGGCATCAGGTGGGCGGCGTCGCCGAGCAGCGTGATCCGCCCGTGCGCGGACATCGTGGGGCGGTCCGCCGCGGAGCGCCGGGGCAGCCGGCTGCTGCGGATCGAGATCGGCGCGATGAGGTCGGGGGGCGCGGTGCCGGCGACGAGGCGCCGCAGTGCCGGGTGCCAGCCGCGGAGCGCCATCGCGGCTCCCGGCTCGCCGGCCCCGCCGTCGCCGGCGCGGCGGGACAGCCCCCACAGCACCGTCGGCGTGCGATCCTCGCGCTCGCAGAACGACACGAACAACGACCAGCCCGCCGGGCCGAAATACTGGACGCCCCCGGCGAGGTTGAGCGGCAGGGCCTCGTCCCACCCACCGGTACGGTCGACGTGCCCGCCGATGCTGATGATGCCCATGTCGACGACCTCCGGGACCGCCGCACCGGTCGACCGCAGGGCCTCGCGCACCGACGAGCCGGCGCCGTCCGCCCCGACGACCATCGCGGCCCGGACCGTGTCGCCGCCGGCCAGCCGCAGGGTCACCCCGGACGGGTCCTCGTCGATTCCGGCGACGTGGCCGCCCCACCGGATCGGTATCCCCCGGCTGAGGTGGCGGCGCAGCGCGGCCCGGCGTACCGTCCGGGCGCCGGCGTCGGCCCGCAGCCGCAGCAGCGGGCGCATGCCGGCGGTGGCGAAGGCGAACTCCTCGCCGACCCCGGCGACGTCGACGTCGGACAGCGCGGCGAATCGGGGCTCCGGCAGCAGTTCACGCAGCGCCGCCACGCCCATCGCGTTCAAGGAGATGCGGTAGCCCTGTTCCCGGCCGTCGGGGCCGGGGTCACGCTCGAACACCGTGACCGGGTGGCCCGCGGAGGTGAGGCCGTGCGCCAACGCCAGTCCGCCGACGCCGGCACCGATGATTGCGATGTGTGAGCCTTTTTCAACGTGGCCAGGGCGGCAGCTCCCGACGGTGGGCGACGGCTCGGATACCTCCGGCCCGGGGCCAGGTTGAAAATTGCTCATCGATTCGGATGTCATGCCCCGACGCTAGGGACCGGCACCGTCGTCGCGCTTGAAGGAAACGGCCGGATCGTCGCGGTGCAGGCGGCGGGCCAGCTCGCTGGGCGGCGCCCCGGCGAGGGTACGGATCTCGCGGGTCAGGTGCGCGTGATCGGCGAAGCCGAGCCGGGCCGCCAGGCCGGTGAGATCCGTGCCGGGCTCCTCCATCAGCACGCGCAGTGCCGCCTGGACCCGCACGATGCGGGCGAAGCGCTTCGGGTTGATGCCCACCCAGGCGTCGAAGAGGCGGCCGAGGTTGCGCGGGCTCGCGGCCGACTCGTGTGCCAGCCGCTCGACGGCGACGTCGCCGGACCGATCCAGGATCGTGTTCAGCGCGGTGCTCACCCGGCCGTCGGTCGCCGCGCCGCGCAGCCGGGCCGCGAGGAAGGTGTCGAGAATGGCCAGCCGGGCCTGAACCGGCCCGGCGGCCGCCAGCCGCGCGGCGAGTTCGTCGGCGGCGGGGCCGGCGAGCTCGGCGAGCGGCGTCCATCCGGCCGGCAGCGACACGGCCTCGATGCCGAGGACCGCCACGGCCGTGCCGGGCTGCAGGCTCACGCCGAGCAGGCTCACGCGCCGCTCGTGACGGTAGGTCTCCGGCCGGGTCAACGGACCGGCCGCGTAGCCGGCCGGCCGGGCGCCGAGGACGAAGATGAGGTCCGTCAGGCCGTCCGGAAGCGCGGTCAGCTCCACCGGCGGCCGCTCGACGTCGAGTGTCCAATATGACTCCACGAAGCCGGCCAGGCCGGCATCGGGGGCGAACCTGGCGAAGTTCAGCCCGTCGCCCGGCAGCACGGAGACGCGCGGCGCGGGTGCCATGCCAGCGAGCGTACGGGGTGACAAGTGTACCGGTAGGCTCCCGCAACTTTCAGGTCACTTGCCCCATTGCCCACCCGTCGGCGGCATACCTACGGTTTAACCACCGTTGGATGTTGTCGACGACAACAAATTCGAACCGGTCAGTAGTAATCCGTAATGCGCCGTTGTTCCACCAGGGTGGCGCGGTTTTTCTGCAGAGCGCGACCCATCGACGCGCACTTCGTCACCGTCGATTCCCGCCCGGCTCCGTGCCGCTCATGGCAGCGCCGGCCGAGGAGCACCATGAACGCATCGGACGACCGGCGATCGCACGCCCCGCCGCCCACGGCGACCGCCGCCCCGCCCGACCCACCGAAGGATCACACCGAAACGTTTCGGACGGGCGAGGAACCGTCTCCGGCGAAGCAGCCGACCGGCGGGCCCCGGTAGCCGTCCGTCCACGGGGGACATCGACGTCCCTCAGCACGCCCACTCGATCTTGAACGGGTCACCGTCTCGCGCACGTTTCGCCTGCGTCTCGATGGCGCCCGGGGCGGATCCGGCTCCGGCGCAATTCGGGTGGTGTGCGACGGTCGCAACCCGACCCCATGTTGCCAGATTGTTATTCCGAGGAACGAGATCCTCTCGCATCATTGCTTGCGCTGAGCGCTGGGATGAGAAAAAGTTGCCGAGCACAACAAACAAACCCCTCGCTCAGATTCCTGAAACCGAAACTTTCGGTGGCGGGCGCTACTGAATTCAATCGAATGTCCGATTACCTGAAAGGGACAAGAAATGCGTAAGGGATTTTTCGCCCTGGCAGCAGTGGGCCTGCTCGCCACCGGCGGCATGGCTGCGTGCAGTGACGACAGCGGCAGCGGCACGGGCAGCGGCAGCGACACCAAGTCCGTCGGCAAGGTGGGCGTCATCCTGCCGGACACCCAGAGCTCGGCGCGCTGGGCCACGGCCGACACCACGTACCTGAAGGCGGCGTTCGACGCGGCCGGCGTGCCGGTCGACATCCAGAACGCCCAGGGCGACAAGGCCCAGTTCCAGACGATCGCGGACGGCATGATCTCCAGCGGCGTCAAGGTGCTCATGATCGTCAACCTGGACTCCGGTACCGGCAAGGCGGTCCTCGACAAGGCCAAGGGCGCCGGCATCGCGACCATCGACTACGACCGGCTCACCCTCAACGGCGGCGCCAACTACTACGTCAGCTTCGACAACGTCGCGGTCGGCAAGCTCCAGGGCGAGGGCCTGGTCAAGTGCCTGACCGACATGAAGGCCAGCAAGCCCGTCGTGGCCGAGCTGAACGGCTCGCCCACCGACAACAACGCCACCCTGTTCAAGGAGGGCTACGACTCGGTCCTCAAGCCCAAGTACGACTCCAAGGAGTACGTCAAGGGCCCGGACCAGTCCGTTCCGGAATGGGACAACGCGCAGGGCGGCACCATCTTCGAGCAGATGCTGACCGAGAACAAGAACATCAAGGGCGTGCTCGCCGCCAACGACGGCCTCGGCAA
>NZ_JBEZXZ010000102.1:0-10304 GCF_040638275.1 Actinoplanes sp. NPDC026623
ATGGAACGGTGGGTGCGGACCTGCCGCCGCGAACTGCTCGACCGGACGCTGATCTTCAACCAGCGACACCTTCTGCACGCGCTGCGCGAGTACGAAATCTTCTACAACGGACACAGACCTCATCAGGGCATCGGCAACGCACGCCCACTGGCCCCGTTACCCACACCGATCACCGACCCGCACCGGCTCACCCACCTGACCATCCACCGACATGACCGCCTCGGCGGCATCCTCCACGAGTACGAGCATGCCGCCTGACCCGCCCGGATGACATTCTCGGCAGGTACAGCGTTGAGCGCTGGACGCGGTCTACCCAGGCGTTATCTGGAACCTGTTCGTACGATCTCGGATAATCTCGGAGAACTCAACCCCGGGCGTGTGCCCGCGCCGGGCCCTGGGCTTGGCCACCGGTGGCCGCAGGACCTGGCCTGCCTCGTCCTGGAAGCAGATCCAGGCGCCTTAGTCGCCGCTAACGTCTTACCGATGGCCACCGCCTGCGATGCCACGGTAGGCACAGACCAGCGTGACGAGCAGGCCGCTGACCCAGCCGCAGCCACCCGTACATGATGTCGGCGGCGAGCCGCAGGGACGCGGCGAACATGACGCCGAGGCGAGCACGCCGAGGGTGTGCGTGGTGGCGGCCACGGTCGGGTCGTGGCCTGCTCGTCCCGGGGTCCGACCAGGTAGGCCGCCATGATGGTCTTGCCGTGCCCGGCCGCGACGGCGTGCCCGCCACCGAGCACAACGGTGACCAGGAACGCGAGCACGCCCATGCCAAGGGTCAGTGAGCAGCGGCCGACCAGGTCGGTGAATTCAGGCTGCGATCCGGTCCAAGCCGCGGTGTGGTCGGGGTCCGGCGTACGGCCGGCCTACTTCTTGGACTTGCGGGCGCCTCGTCGTCACCGGTCGCTGGCCAATATCGTTGCTCCGTGGTTGCTCGTAACTTCGGCAATGGGCCCTCGTCATGCCGTAGAGGTTCAGGGATGCTCGAAGGAGCGACGTTGGCTAGCAATGCTCACGAGATTTGCAGCCCTCCGACCAGCGCAAACATTGACGCGCCTGGGACGGGGGCCTTGTCGTCAGCTCTGTGCAGGTACCCTGATCGTCGCGGGCTGCTAGCTCAATGGCAGAGCTGAGGACTTTTAATCCTTAGGTTCCGGGTTCGAATCCCGGGCGGCCCACAATAATACGCCCTTGACCTGCAAATATAGTCGTACATCTAATCGATGCGTGGCGATGGAGCACGGGTGTTTGCAGTACTCGACGGCGAAGTATTGCAGCAGGGTGGGGTGCCGCCGTGGCGGCCCGCGCGGACATGGACCTCATCGTGGGTGTCACGGTTCTGTCAACGCTTGGGTAAACCCGCATCAGCCATCGGGGCACTGGCGCGACGGAAGATCAGGCTACGCCGTGCTGACCCTCATTCGGGGCCGGTGCGCAGGCGGGGACCTCGGTCAGGTCGGCCATGTCCACGCCCGCCTCGCCGAGAAGGCGCTGCACGGCGGCAATGCTGAGCCAGTCGAGGACGTTGTCGTCGTGGATGATCCGGTACCACTGAGTCCGCCCGCGTTTGATGATCTCGATGCGGCAGACGCCGTCCGGTGTCTGCATCGCGAACTCGACCTTGGGCTCCACTCGATCGACGCTACGTCACGCCGATCAAGGCTTCCACCTGCGGAAACGAACTACTGCGGTGTAGTTCCCCGTTTTATCGATTCGAACTGACGTTCTAACATGCTGGCATGGCTACGCGCGTCGAGCACTACTTCAATCGCCGATTCGGCCTCAACCGGCGCGACGTCTTCCTGATCCGCACTGAGACCGGTTGGCAGGTCCTCGGCCGTGAGGGCGGCGCCGACGGCCGTGAGGTGGCGCACTACTTCGACGACGAGGCCGACGCCCGGACGATGTTGCAGCGGATGCTCGATGCGGTCCCGCCGGAGCTGTCGAACTGGGCGAAGATGTCGCCTACGCGGCGCCGATAGATCGGGACGGCGATCCACTTCATCGATCTCAGGTAAGTGATCTCCGTGGTACCACTGAGAAGTAGGTCGACGGGACGGCGGTTGTCGGCAAGCCGGCCCGACCGGTCCTGCGGATCAAGGCCGGTCCGGCTGTCCGTTCTGGTTCTCCTTCACCCACGGCGAAAGCTCCGGAGGAGAGCATCATGCACAAGTCCACTGCGTTCGGATCTCGGTACAGTCGCGCCTGGCGGGCCGCAAACCGACCAGGCAGGTGTTGGGCAGTTCCTGGGCTAGTGCGGTCCTGGCGGTTGTGCCTAGGACGGGCTTACGAGGCCCGGCCCCGTCGTTGCCTGGGGACTAGCGCTGCGGCGGCTTCGTGCTTGTCCCGCTCCACCTGAAGTTCGGTGAGCACCGAGGTGTAGGTGTCCGAGGTGATGGTTGAGGTGGAGTGGCCGAGGAGTTCCTGGACGTCTTTGATGTCGGCGCCTGTCGCCTTGAGATATGTCGCTGCGCAGTGCCGCAGGTCGTGCAGGCGGATCGGGGGGAGCCCTGAGTCGCGTACGAGTCGGTCGAAGCGTTTGGTGACAGTGTGGGGATGCCATTTGTCGCCGTTGGGTTGGACGAAGAAGTGCCCGTGGTCCGGCCATGTGGGGCCGCTGACCAGTTGCCAACGGGCGCGGCGCGCGAGGTAGGCGCGCCACGCGGCGAGGGTGAAGCTGTCCAGGGCGAAGGTGCGGTTCCCGGAGTCGGATTTGACCTTCTTGTCGACCGGTTCGTATCCGTCGGTGGTGCGTTGCAGGTCGACCGTGGCGAGGGCGTACTCGAGGTCGACGGTCGTGTCGCGCAGGCCGAGGGCTTCACCGCGGCGCATGCCGCGGTGAAGGATGCCGACGAAGATGGGGTAGAGGACGATGTCGTGGGCTTCGGCGTAGTCGAGGAACGCCCCGGCCTGTTCGGGTGTCCACACCATGACCGGGCTGGGCTTCTTGTCGGTCTCGCGCCATCGTTGGACGGCTTTGGCCGTCCACACCCGCGCCTTGGGTTGCTTCGCCGATTCCAGTTCGACGTGGGCGGCCGGGTTGAAGTCGATCAACCGGTTGTTGGTTTGGCTGATCGCGTCGCGGAGTGCTTTTCGCAGCGTCGCGCGGATACGCTCTTGGGTTGCCGGGCCGGTGGTCCGCATGCCCCGGACGCTGGCCCGGATCTCCGGGTCGTCGCTTTGCCGTGCGATCTCGATCATGGTGCTGCATTCTGTGATCTTGGTGAACATCGCCGCGATGTGCTCGACGCGTAGCTGCTGGATGCCGACGTGGCCGAGGTGCGGGGTGAGGTGCACCCGGATGTGGGAGGCGTAGGCGCGCCTCGTGCCCGGTTCGATCTTGCGGCGGGACGCGAGCCATTGGGTGAGGTACTCGCCGATGGTCATGTCGGCGGTGGCGGGAATACCGGCTCGGACTCGTTTGGCGATGACGTCACGGTCGGGCAGTGGTTGTCCGGCCTTGACCGCCTGGAGTAGGTCGGCGATTTCTCTCGCGAGGGTGGCGTCGTCGCCGGCGAGGCTGAGGAGGTCTTTGGCCTTGGTCAGATCGGCCTCGGCCTGCTTGGAACTGTCGAAGGTGTTGCGGCGCAGCTGCCGGCGTCTTCCGTTGGCTTTCGGTGGTAGTTCAAGTTGGTAGCCCCACCGGCCGTGGGTGGCGCTCCAGGACCCGCCCGCGCGGCGGAGCCGGGGACATTTGGTACCGAGTTTCGTGCCGTGGGCGTTGCGGCAGGTGCAGATCTTGTGGACGGGTCCTTCCGCCATGGTGGGTGGCTCCTCAGGGGTCATGGTGCAGCCGGAGGCTGCGGATTTGTCGTGGGTGATCGACGCGTGCCTTCCGGAACGGGTCAAGTCGCCGACGGCGGGAGCGGGTCGGGTGGTTGCTCGTCGTCGACTGGCAGGTGCAGGGCTTGGAGGATCGCCGCGACCGGTATGCGGTAGCGGGTGCCGAACCGGAGCACCGTGATCGGCAACTGGTCGCGTTTGGCGAGGTCGTAGGCGGCGGCGCGGGACAGGCCGAAGATCCGCGCCGCGGTGGCGATGTCGGTGACCAAGCCGAGGGCGCGGATCCGTTCGACGGTCCAGGCGGTGTCGCCGGATCGCTCGTCTCCTTCGTTCGGTTGGGGCGGGTGGTCGGCCGAGTCGTACTCGGGCATCGTCATGGCAAGGCGTCCTTTCCGGGGACGTGAGGTGAGGAGCCGCCGGCCCGAGCCGGGGAACGGCGGCGGGGAAAGCGCGCCGCCGGCCAGAGACCGGCGCAGGCACCGCTGCGGCGCCGATGCCTCGATCAGCTTTCAGTGCTAACGCAGGTAGCCGTGCAGCCGCAGGAGGCGAATAGCCTCCTGCCGGTTGCCCTTGGCTTCGATAACGGTCTGCTCTCGACCGTGGAGATACTTGACCTCGGCTGACTTACTGTCTGCCACCCAGGACCTCCCTCCCATATCCTTGCCGCACAGTTGGCTGCTTGTCTTCAACGGAAGAGAGCCCATATGTCACTTGAGGAACGCGCTCGCGCCGCAGCCGAGAGCGAACAGCGCGCGCGGCGCGAAGCCGAAGAGGCCGCAGCGCGCGCAGCGGCATCGCCAGAAAACCAAAGATTCCTCGCCGAAGAGGCTATGCGAAAAGATTCCCAGGCTCAATTGGCCCGTGAGTACGTCACGCTGTGCAAGAAACGTGACATACAGTCGTTCAATATCGAGACACCCAGCTGGTCCCAAGATCTTGTGGTGGTTTGGCCCCTGGTGCTATTTACGCCAAAGTTCAGCAGGTACATGTACGGTGAAAGCCTCGTTATCGACAAGCACGGCACGATCTACAAATACGAATTCAACCCGGGTCGTAGGGCTCTCGGAAATGAGCCCAAACGTGTGGACTATTCTCCAGTATGGGACTCATATATCGAACATGGGGCCGCCAGGATTATGGCAGACAATAGGCCAATGAACCAGGAGGAGGCGCAAAAAGTCGCCCAAGCCTTTCGGTGGCACAGGGGTCCGTCTGATTAGCCGAGACTCGACTTTTGTTCGCGCCTTGATCTTTGAGTAGTGCTGCCCGCGAGGCCTTAGGCTGTGATCTCCACCACGACTATGTGAAAGTGTCCAGATAACTCCCGCAACCCGGACACATTCCCGGATCCCGCAGCCGCCGCGGCAGCCGGGATGTCCTCGGTTACCGGCTCGGCCGGATGCGGGCAGCTCCACGGCCCACAGCCCGGCGTCTCCTGCTCATCACCGGCTCGCGGGCGCAGCACGACCTCGCCGAGCGGCACCCGCTGCCGGTGTAGGAAGAACTGCCCGCGCAATGGATGCCCGTCGGCGTTCGCTCGAGCGGATCCCTGACGGATCGCGGCGTCGAACGCGACCGCGTCCGCCCACCCGGCGGGGTCCTGCTCGCGCAGCCGCACCCATTCGAGGTCTGTGTGAAACGGGCATCCCAGGCAAGCCGACCGGGGAGTGTCCGCCAGGCCGTGTTCGGCCAGAAACGTCGAGCAGTCGCCGCGCCGCCACCCGAGATCCAGCAGCGGGAAGATGTTGCGCATGTAGGCGACGTCGGAGTCCCGGGCCCGGTGCACCTCATCGACCGAGATGCCGATCGTCATCTGCGCGAACGTCCCGGCCGGCACCCGTGCCGGGTGCGGGTAGCCGAGCCGCCGCCGCACTTCTGTCTTAATAGGACGGATCTTGTATTCGCTGGTGCATTGGCGCCTGGCCATGCCTTTCTCACCGTTGGGGCCGAGCGTGAACAGCGGCATGGACGCGAACCGGTGGGCGGGGTCGAGGGCGTCGTCGCGGATGTTGCCGGCCGAGACCCGGACGATCGGGATCCCGGCCGGCGCGGCGAGCTGCTCGAGGCGCCGCAGATGGGAATAGACGGCTACAGGCTCCCATCCGGTATCCGAGAAGATGGCGGCGTCGAACGCCGGGATCCGGCGGTGAATGGCAAGCAGTAGCAGCGCCGAGCTCTGTATGCCGGCGCCGAGCGACAAGTAGCGTGCGGTGGGATCGCTCACGCAACCACCCCGCCGTCGCCGATCGACTTTTGGAACACGAGGACGTCCTCGTGCGCGATCAACTGCATCGGGGTGCCCGACCGGCGTGCCTTACGGACCGCCTGGAGCTGGAAGAAGCTGGGCCGGGCGACCAGTGCGTCGTCGCGGACCGCGGCGAGCAGGGCGACGCACCGGTCCACCGGGGTGAGCCCGGCCCGCATTCCGGCGCCGATCACCGCGGACGGCAGGTCGACGAGTTGGCCGTGTTTGCGCCAGGGCCGGGCGGTGACCGCGACGACGCCGCCGGGCCGCAGCAGTGTCGCGCAGCCGGCGAGGATCTGCGCGAATCCGTCGGTCAGGCCGGTGAGGTCGCGGTAGGCGAGGTTGCCCTTGTCGGTGCCGTCGTTGTAGGTGTTGTCGGACTTGCGGACGCCGCCTTCGCCGGGTTCGACCAGGCCGTGCACGGTCGGCCCGTACGGCGGCGATGTCACGACCAGGGCGACCTGCCCGGTCAAGGCTGCCGGGACCAGCGACAGGATGCTGGTGGAGTCGCCGCGGATCACGGCGGCCCGGCCGGTGGCTCCTTGGGTGTGGGCGTGTTTGATGTTGGCGTCGGCGATGTCGGACCAGCGGGACTCGTACTCGATGCCGAACGCGTCGCGGCCGGCGTGCACGGCTTCGACGAGGGTGGTGCCGATCCCGCACATCGGGTCCAGCACCAGATCTCCCGGCTGGGTGTAGTGGGCGATGGCGTGCGCGGCGATCGCCGGCAGCATCCGTGCGGGGTGCTTGACCGACTCGGTCACGTAGCGGCCCTTGCGCTGCACGGGCCCGGTGGACTGGGCGGTCGCCCACACCGACAGGTCGTCCGGCCCGGCGCTGCGGTGCCGGCCGTCGTAGGCGCGGTGCCGCCCGCCGGAGGCCGGCCGGGCACCAGGAACGTCGGGCGTGGTACCCGGCTCCTGCGGGGAACGGTGCTTAGCCACGGCGGCCACCGCCCTTGCGGCCGGTCTTACCGGTCGTCGGGTCGCGTCGGCTGGTCTGGCTGAACACGAGCAGGTCGGCGTGCACCCGCAGGTGCGCGGCCTGCCACTGCCCGGTGGCGTCGGCCAGGGCGAGTAGTTCCTCGTCGGTGACGTGGTAGATGAACGCGTCGCCGTTGGTATCGGCGGCGACCGCGACGATGTGCTGCAGGTAGCCGAGCCGGACCCCGGCGGCGGCCTGCACGACCGGCGTGAAGTCCTCCGGAATCGGCGGGACACCGGCCGGGACGGCGACGATGAGGATGAGGCAGCCGCCCGGGCGCAGCAGCTGCGCGCAGGCGGTCAGCAACCACGCCAGGCGGACCCGGTTCGCGGCGTCACCAGTGTCGTCGAGCGGCCAACGGGCAACCACCAGACTGGTCACCCCGTGCAGAGAACCGTCGACCGGAACACCGGCGTCCGGTGCCGCCGGGTGAAGGGCCGGGTCGGTGAGGTCATCACCGAACCAGGCGCTCAGCTCCGGCAGATCCTCCTCGTCCTCACCGGTGCCCTCGGGCGTGGTGTCGGCGGAGTGCGCCGGGCTGACCGGGCCGACGATCAGACTGGAGGCGTCGGTGAACCAGGCCGGGTGGTGCATCCGGCCGCCGATCGCGCAGGCCTGGGTGAGAGCATGGCCGTCGGTGAGGTCGACGACGACCTCACCACGGCGGGAGTAGGCGGCGATCAGCCGGGCCGCGAGGCGCGCGCCGATGCTGCGTCCGGCGTCGGCTTCGGTCCGCGACGTTCGCCAGACGGTGATCGGCACCGGCGGGTCACCGGCGACCAGGTCGGTCGGGGCCGCGTCGATCGCGGCCGGGTCGATGGAGGCGGGCGTACTGGTGTGCTGCTGCGGCGTGTGCTCGCTCATGAAGTGGTGGGCTCCGCGCCGCGCCGTGATGCGCTGACACCCTCAAACCGGGTTTTGTCGGCTCGGGCGAACACTCGCCGACCTGTCGGCGCTCTGACACGGTTCTGACACGGTTCTGACACGACGTCGCCTGTCGGCGCCGTTCGCGCGTGGCCGGGTAACACGCGAGCGCCGTCAGCCGGCTGTCAGACGCGGTGAGACCGTGGCCGGCCCCTGGTGAGACGCCGGGCGGGCGCTGTCAGATTTCTGTGAGTCATTGGTGCACCACAACTCACCGCACCCATGCGCTTAAGTCCGCAGCTCAGAGCGTGTTTGTCAGATCCGTGCCAGAACGCTGTCAGGTACGGCGAGCGGTTGCACCGGTCCGTCAGACGGCCGGCACCCCTCACGGCCGGGGTCCGAATCGGGGCTGACCAGCGCTGTCGGAACGCTGTCAGCCGCTCGTGGCGCAATCAACCTCGGCAAGCGGCGAACCCGTTCGAACACGATCGCCACGCCGAGGAGCCCACCGCATTCGATCAGGGAGTTTCGTTGCATGACCGCCACCGCCTGGCCCGACTCACCGCTGGACGCCGTCGACGCAGCCTTCGCCGCGCTGACCACCGGACCGCAGCCGCTGCTGCTCGACCTGGAGCCGTTGCGCGAGGGCAACGACCTGCCCGACGGCAGGCTCAGCCTGCCCGCGCTGCGGCGCTGGCTGCTTAAGCACCCGCGATCCTACGACGCCCGCGACGCGGTGTGGCAGGAGCTGATCCGCCGCGCCCGCCTCAACGGCCCAGCCTGGGTGATCGCCGCGACCGCCCTGGCCCTACCCGCGTTGCGCCGCTACGCCGGGCAACTGCGCCGCGGCTGGGGCGGCGACACCCACGACCTGGACGCGGAGATCCTCACCGGCTTCCTGACCGCGTTACGGGACCGAGTCGATCTGACCCGCCCGGCGCCGTACGCGTCGCTGTGCCGCGCCGCCTGGCGGGCCGGCCACGAACTGCACCAGCGCGACGGCGCCGAAGCGATCCCGCTTCCCGAGGAGATCCTCGAGCACGTCACCGGGCCGCGCACGCCGAAACGCCCCTGGGGGCACCCCGACCTGCTGGTGCACCGCGCCGTCGAGCTCGGCATCATCGACGCGTGCGACGAGCAGCCCTACATCGACCTACGCCTCGGGCACCGCGCGATCGAACCGATCGCCGCCCGGCTGGGACTGGAAGTCGACACCCTGCGCCGCCGCATCGAACGCATCGACGCCCGCATCGCCGAGGCGGTCAGCGACGGCATGCTCTCCGAGGTCACCTCACCGCAGGTCCGGGCACAATGGGCGCGTAAAGCCGAGCAGCGCCGCCGGATCCGCGCCGGCCGCGGCCCCACCGCACCGGAACAGCCGCAGCTGCTCGTCGCCTGAACCACCCTGCGACACCACTTCAGCGGGCCCGACGTCTACGTCGGGCCCGCTGCGCATGTGCGGGCGAGCATCCACCGACTCGGCGAGCTCACTGCGGCCGGCACGGTCCGGCGCCGGCCGCACGCATCATCGAAGTTCGCGAGAAGCGACCGCGCCGCGATCGGCCCTGGTCGGCGACCGCCGCTTGGCCGGCCGGCCCTGCGATGTCGATGCTCGCGTCCACGCGGGCCGGCGGTTGGCGCGGCGGCAGTCCATGGTGATGAGCCGTGTCGGTTCCGGAATCGGCAGCGATCCCTCGCAGACAGGGACCAGACGCCCGGCGCGATGTCGACAGTTGCGGGCTTGCAGCAGTCCGATACGAGTCTGACAGCGGCCATTTACCTGCCGCCCGCGCACTGCTGTCAGACGTGAGCCGGCCGCCACGCCCCACCGTCGAACCAGGGTGAAAGCGGCCCTGACCTGCGCTGTCAGACCCGCAAAGATCGTGTCAGGTTCGTGTGAGACGGCCGGGTGTTCGCCACAGCCGACAAACACCGGTTTGAGGGTGCGGAACCGCCGCGGCACCGGACAACGGGTGCCTCCGGCGGCGGTCTCCGCCCGCCGCCGGGCCCCGAGTCTTCGAGCCGGTCGACGTGAGCCGGGGACGTTCTCGGGTGCCGCGCCCTTGATGCGCTGACACCTCATCACAGCGAAACCCGAACAGGGAGGACGAGCTCCTCCCGAGACACCCGCGCTCACCTCGCAACCGTCCCTCACCTCTGGCGCCCGGCGGCGGTCCATTCCCGCCGCTTCGAGCAACGCCGCGCACCCTCTTCTGCGGGTGCGCGGCGGGAGGTGAACCCGCCATGTCCCGCACGCTGCGGGCACGACTGCGTGCCCCGAACACCCCCTCCATAGCTATGGCCCGCCGGGCAGGCCGTGGGGGGGGCCCCACACGGGCGCGCGCGGCGATGACGTTGGCCCCCCCCCCCCCCCCCCCCCACCCCCCCACCCGGAAGGGTGGGGGGAAAAGACGCACGCCAGGCG
>NZ_JBEZXZ010000102.1:10314-30575 GCF_040638275.1 Actinoplanes sp. NPDC026623
ATAGCTAGGGCCCGCCGGGCAGGCGGGGCGGCCGCACCCATCGGTGCGGCCGCGCTGATCCTGTTCGCCCCGGCCGCCGCCCACGCCGACCCGGGCACGGTGACGGTGGCCGCGAACAGCCTGCCGCAGGTCGTCGCGAACCTGCAGACCTGGATCATGGGCATCCTCGCCGCCGTCGCCACGCTCTTCCTGGTTCTCGCCGGGGTGTACTGGGCGACCGCCGGCGGTGACCCCGCCCAGGTCGACAAGGCCAAAGGCGCGTTGAAGAACGCGCTGGTCGGCTACGGCCTGGCGGTGCTCGCCCCGATCCTGCTGCAGGTCGTGCGCGGCATCGTCGGAGGCTGACCCCATGGGTTGGCTCGACCCGATGAGTTGGCTCGACAACATCCTGGACTGGTTCGCCGACCTGCTGCTGGACAGCCTCAACACCATGATCGCGGTGATCACCAACGTTCTCCTGATCACCCCGAACGTGACCCGGCTCCCGCAGGTGCAGGCGCTGACCGGCCGCGCCATCTGGATCGTCGACACGATGTTCGTGCTGGTGTTCCTCGCCGTCGGCGTGCTGACCATGACCAACCAAGGCGACGAACGCTCCCGCTACACGGTCAAGGACCTGATTCCACGCTGCGTCGTCGGGTTCATCACCGCCCACTTCTCCCAACTGATCACCGGCCAGATGATCGACGTGGCCAACGGTCTCACCAGCGCGCTGACCGAACAGAACTTCAACAACGACGGCGCGTTCCAGGCGATGCGCAATCACATCACCACCGCCGGCGAGACCGGTGGGCTGCTGTTCCTGGTCTGCGTGTCGATCATCTTGTTCCTGATGGCCGCCACCGGCTGCTCGGCGATCGTCCGGTTCGCGCTCGCGCTGGTCCTGACCGCCGGCGCCCCGATCGCATTGGCCTGTCACGCGCTGCCGCAGACCGACCCGATCGCCCGGCTGTGGTGGCGCTCGTTCGGCGGGGTGCTCGCCGTCCCGATCCTGCAAGGGTTCGTGTTGTTCGCCGCGCAGTGGATGCTGCTGGACCCGGCGCAGATGATGCCGATGCTCGGCCTGCCGGTCGAGCCCGGCAGCGTGCTGAACCTGTTCGTCGTCATGGTCCTGCTGTGGACCTGCGTGAAGGTTCCCGGCCTGGTCCGCCGCTACGCCACCGAAGGCGGCCGCGGCACCACCGTCCTCGGCGCGATGGTGAAGGTCATCGTCGTCCAGCAGATCAGCCGGGCGATACCCGGCATCGGCCGGGTGTTGCGATGAGCGAGCGCCGTGACAGCGACGTCGTGCGGGCGAGGATGCCCGCCGACGTCGACGCCCCCGACAAAGTCGCCTACGGACTCACCTTCCGGCAACTGGCGATCCTCGCCGTCGCCGCGGTCTGCGGCTACGGCGCCTGGCAAGCCCTGCAGGACCTTCTGCCGATGCCGGTGCTGCTCGGCGCCGCCGTCATCCTCGGCGGTCTGGTGTTCGGGCTCGCGGCCGGCCGCCGTGACGGGCTGCCCCTCGATGTGTGGCTGCTCGCCGCGGTGCGACACTCCCGCGCCCCGCGGGCGCTGTCGACCACCGACACCACCGCCAAGGTCCCCGACTGGGTCGAGGCACCGAAATCGACGGTGATGTTGCCGGCGCCGCTGACGCTGCCCGCCGGCAGCATCAGCGACGACGGTGAGATCACCCTCGGCGGGGCACGGGCGGCGATGGTCGCCGCGACCACCGTGAACCTGGCGCTGCGCACCGGTGACGAGCAGGCCGCCCTGGTCGACACGTTCGGCAGGTGGCTCAACAGCCTGTCCACGGTGACGCAGATCGTCGTGTCGGCGCAGCCGGTCGACCTGCGCTCACACGCCCGCACCCTCGCCGCCGCAGCCGACGGCATGCCGCACCCGGCGCTCGCCGACGCGGCCGCCGATCATGCCCGCTTCCTCGACGACCTCGCCGAACGCCGGGATCCGCTGCGCCGGCAGGTCCTGATCGTCACCCGCACCAGCGCGGGGGAACGCGGCGAACACGCCGCCCGCCGCCGCGCCGACGGCACAGTGCGCGCTCTCAGCGGGTTGGGCGTCACCACCCGCGCCCTCGACGGGCACGCCGCCACCGCCGCGCTCGCCGCGGCGGCGGACCCGTACCGGCCGCCGCGCCCCGGCGGCCTGGCCGCCCCCGACACCGTCATCACCGGCCCCACGCCGCCATCCAGGAGACGACCGTGAAGACACTGACACGCAAACGGAGAAGAACCCCGCCACAAGATGACGCCCCAGCCTCGTCGCTGGCGGCCGCCGCCGCCCCGGCGTCCGTCGAGGTCACTCCCCGATTCCTGCGGGTCGGGGACGGCTACGCCGCCACCCTGGTGGTCACCGGCTACCCGGCCGAGGTCGGCCCGGCCTGGCTCGAACCCCTGTTGTCCTGGCCGGGCCGCCTCGATCTGGCCCTGCACATCGACCCCATCCCGGCCCCGGTCGCCGCCGGACGGCTGCGCACCCAGCGCGCCCGCTTCGAATCGTCGCGCCGGGCTGACGTGGCGAAGGGCAAGCTGGCCGACCCGTACGTGGAGGCCGCCGCCGACGACGCCGCCGACCTCGCCGAACGCCTCGCCCGCGGGGTGTCGAAGCTGTTCCGGGTCGGCCTGTATCTGACCGTGCACGCCCGCACCGAGGCCGAGCTCCGCGAGGCGTGCAGCCAGGTGAAAGCCGCCGCCGCGTCCACGTTGATCGAGGTGCAGCCGGCGACCTGGCGGCATCTATCCGGCTGGACCACCACCCTGCCCCTGGCCACCGACAGCCTGCAGATGCGCCGAACCATGGACACCGCAGCCCTGGCCGCCGCCTTCCCCATCGCGTCGTCGGATCTACCGGCGCCGCTGCCCGGCGATCCCGCCACCACCGGCGGGGTGCTCTACGGCATCAACCCGGACTCCCAGGGCATCGTGTGGTGGGACCGGTGGAGCCAGGAGAACTACAACTCGATCGTCCTGGCCCGCTCCGGCGCCGGGAAAAGCTACTTCGTCAAACTCGACGTGCTGCGCAACCTCTACCAGGGTGTGCGGGTCGCCGTCGTCGACCCCGAGGACGAGTACCTGCGCCTCGCCGACGCGGTCGGCGGCACCATCGTGCGGCTCGGCGCCTCCGGCGTGAAGATCAACCCCCTGGACCTCCCAGTCGGCGACAGCCGCCCGGACGTGCTCACCCGACGCGGACTGTTCCTGCACACCCTCATCACGGTGCTGCTGGCCGAGGCGCCGCCACCCGGCGAACGCGCGGCCCTGGACCGGGCGATCCTGCAGACATACCGCCAAGCCGGCATCACCGCCGACCCGGCCACCCACCACCGGCCCGCCCCACTGCTGAAAGACCTGACCGCGGTGCTCGACACCGATGCGGATCCGGCCGCCGCCCAGCTCGCCGCCCGGCTCGCCCCGTGGGTGCACGGCTCCTTCGCCGGACTGTTCGACGGCCCGACCACCACCCGCCCCGACGGGCACCTGGTGGTCTGGAGCCTGCGGCAGCTACCCGACGAACTCCGCACCGTCGGGCAACTGCTCGCCCTGGACGCGATCTGGCGCAGCGTCGACACCCCCGGCCGGGCCGGCAGGTCGGTGCGCCGGCTGGTGGTCGTGGACGAGGCTTGGCTGCTGATGCGCGACGGCGAAGGCGCCAAGTTCCTGTTCAAAATGAGCAAGGCGGGCCGCAAACGCAACGCCGGCCTGTCGGTGATCACCCAGGACGTCGCCGACGTCCTCGGCACCGACCTCGGCCAGGCCGTCGTCGCCAACGCCGCCACCCAGATCCTGCTCAAACAGGCGCCACAGGCCATCGACCGGGTGGCCGACGCGTTCGGCCTCACCGCCGGCGAGCGACGCATGCTGCTGTCCGCCCGGGTCGGCCACGGCCTGCTCATCTCCGGCCCGCAGCGCACCGCGTTCGAGGCGATCTCGTCCCGAACCGAACATTTCCTCGCCACAACAAAGCCGTCCGACCTAGCCGACCTCGACGACGAGGAGACCGATCTGTGAACCCGACTCTGCCCATCTTCTTCTCGCCCACCCCGGCGCCTGGTCCTTCCGGACCAGGCGCCGATGTCATTCCGGCGCCGAGCGCACCGGCGCAGTGGATCCTGCAGGCCGGCGCCTGGGCGTGGCAGCGGCCCTGGCTCCTCGCCGTCGCCGCCGGACTGCTCGTCGCCTACGTCGCCGGGCAGAACCTCCTGGCCGGATGGCGTCACCGCTACCACGCCGAAGGGGCGCGCCTGGTCACGGTCGCACCACCGCCGGACGTCGATGCGGCGTCGGCCGCCGCGTTGTGGGCGAACCTGCACGGCACCCTCACCCCTTCCACCCGCCGCCGGTGGCTGTACGGCAGTCCGCACGTCGTCTGGCAGTACGCCTGGACCGGCCGGCAACTGTTCATCTCGGTGTGGGTGCCCGGCACCGTCCCGCAGGGCGCGGTCGAAGCCGCGATCCGGGCCGCCTGGCCGTCCGCCGGGTGCAAGACCGGCATCGCCGCGCCGCCGATCCCCCTGCAGGTGCCGATGGCGACCGGCGGCCACCTGCTGCCCCAGGCCGCCGAGTGGCTGCCGTTCGAAACCGACCACGACAACGACCCGCTGCGCGCGTTGATGTCGGCCGGCTCCCAGCTCAAGGACGACGAACACGCCTGCGTGCAGATCCTCGCCCGGCCCGCCCCACCCCGGCGCGCCGGCCGGGCACGCCGAGCCGCCGGCCGGCTACGCGACGGCAAGACCGCCCTGCCGACGATCAACCCGGCGGCACCGCTGCTGTTCCTGCTGGAGATCTTCCTGCCCGGCCGCAGCACACCCACCCGCAGCACACCGGCCACGAGCAGGCGGGACCCTGGCTTGGAACGCGATGTCCGGGCGATCCTCGACAAGACCGTCCACAGCCTGTGGACAATCGGGATCCGGTACGTCGTCGCCAAGGACAACCCGCGCGGCGGCGCCCGCTCGCAGGACCGGCTGCGCGGTATCGCCGACACGATCGCCTCCGCCTACGCCGTGTACGCCAGCCGTAACCGGCTCGCCCACCGCACCCGCATGGGAAAGCCGGTGGCCGTCGTCGCGGCCCGGCGCCTCGGCGCCGGATTCCTAGCCTCCACCCCCGAGATCGCGGTCCTGGCCGCGCTGCCCCGCGACCTGGCCGTCCCCGGCTTGGACCGGGCCCGCGCCAAATCGATGCCGGCACCGGTGGCGGTCCCCACCGGCGGCCGCAGTGTGAAGGTGCTCGGTGACGCGGAGGCCGGCGGGCACCCGGTCGCCCTCGCGGTGGCCGACGCCCGCTACCAGATGCACGTGGTCGGCTCCACTGGCTCCGGCAAGACCACCCTGCTGGTCAACATGGCCGTCGACGACATCATCGCCGGCCGCGGCACCGTGGTGATCGACCCGCACGGCGACCTCGTGCTGGACATCCTCGACCGGCTCCCCGCCTCCGTCGCGGACCGGGTGGTGCTGTTCGACCCGGACCAGGAGACACCACCCACGATCAACCCCCTCGAAGGCGACGACCCGGACCTGGTCGTCGACAACATCGTGTCGATCTTCGGCAACATCTTCGCGAAAGCGTGGGGGCCGCGGATGGACGACGTCATGCGCGTCGCCTGCCTGACCCTGCTACGCCACGCGAACGTCACCCTGCAGCACATCCCGCCGCTGCTTAACTCGGCGCAGTTCCGGTCCTCGATGACCGTCGGCCTGGACGACCCGGCCGGACTGTCCGGGTTCTGGCAGTGGTACGACTCGCTGAACCCGGCGCTGCGGTCGCAGGTCATCGGCCCAGTCCTGGCCCGGCTCAGGTCGTTCCTGCTGCGGGACTTCGTGAAACGCACGATGCGATACCCGAAGTCCAGTTTCGACATGGGCAAGGTCCTCGACGGCGGTGCCCTGCTCGTGCGCATCCCGAAAGGCCAACTGGGAGAGGACACCAGCAAACTCCTCGGCAGCCTGATCCTGGCCCAGGTGTGGCAGGCCGCCACCGCCCGCGCCACCATGCCCCCCGAGAAGCGCCGCGACGCCACGCTGATCATCGACGAGGCGCAGAACTTCCTCACCCTGGCGAGCAGCCTCGACGACATGCTCGCCGAGGCCCGCAAATACCGGCTCTCCATGGTCCTCGCCCACCAGAACCTCGCCCAGTTCCCGAAGGAGTTGCTGGCGGCGGCGTCCGCGAACGCCCGCAACAAGATCAATTTCTCGGTGGCGCCGGAGGACGCCCGCGTCCTGGCCCGGCACACCCTGCCGGAGCTCGACGAGCACGATCTGGCGCACCTGGACGCCTACACCGCGGTGGCCCGCCTGGTCGTGGGTGGCCGGCAGACGGCGGCGTTCACCTTCAAAACAAGGCCGCCGAAACCGGTCGTCGGTGAGGCGACCGCGATCCGGCAAGCTGCCGCGGCCCGGGTGCCGGCGCAGGACACCAGCGCGATCGACGAACTCGTCGAACAGTTCTCCGCCAAACCCGACGACGGCCGCCAACAGCGCGGCAAGAACGGCGAGAAACCGCAACCCTGAACCGCACTGCGCTGCTACAGATCGAAAGGCAGTTGCGACAGCTCCGAGAAAGTCTGTCAGCGCTGGTCAGCAGGCTGCCGTGACACCTTCCGTCTCGGCTTCACCAGCCCTTCACCACCGCCCAGCCGCCGGTCTGACAGAAACGGCCGGTGCGCCCTGTATCCCCAGTACACGCCGCTGAGCCGGCCACGACCGCCACTCAGCGAACTCCGACACCCCTCCAACGGAGGGACAACCTCCTCCGCCTGAAGGAGCAGCACTCGTGTCCACCTCTCGTCATCCCGATCGCTCCTCCCGCTCGCGTAACTCCTCCTCTAACTCCTCCTCTCCCTCCTCTTCTTCCGCCTCGTCGTCTCATGGTCGGTCCTCGTCGTCGCGTCTGGATCGCCTAGACCGACTGCGCCGCCTGACCGCCCGCGATCACCTGCTACTGGCCTGGCTCGCCGAGCACTACATCCTGAGCACCGCCCAGATCGGCGCCGCCCTGTTCGGCTCGCTGCGCTCGGCCCGGCTACGCCTCGCCGTGCTGCACTCGATGCAGGCCGTGACCCGCTTCGTCGACGTCACCACCGGCGACCGCCAGTACCTCTACACCCTCGGACCGCTCGGCGCCGTGGTCTACCCGACCCAGTACAACGACCCCCTGCGCACCGACGGCCGCGGACCACGCTCCAGTGTGGAACGCACCGAACGCATCATCGGCAGCCGCCGACTGCCGCACCTGCTCGGCACCAACCAGCTGTTCGTCGACCTGCACGCCTACAGCCGCACCGATCCGAACGCCCGGCTGGCCCGCTGGTGGTCCGAACAGCACACCACCGACGTGTACGCGGCCCTCGCCGCAGCGACCGGCGGCCCCGGCGTCCGGCCCGACGGCCACGGCGTCTGGATCGCCGGCGGCCACGAAGTCGGGTTCTTCCTGGAACACGACAACGGGACCGAAACGCTGGGCACCGTGCTGCGCAAGCTGCGCGAATACGACCGCCTGGCCGCGCACGGCCCGCACTACCCGGTGCTGCTGCGCGTCCCCGGCCGCCGCCGCGAACAGCACCTGCTCGACGTCCTCGCCGGCAGGCGGCTGGCGATGCCGGTCGCCACCGGCATCCACGACGAGCACCCCGCCGGCCCCGCCTGGACGCTGACCCACGACCCCGGGCCGCGCCGGTGGCTGCACGAACTGCCGTCGGACCACGGCCCCAACAACCCGGCCACCAACCCACACCGCTACCCCACCGGAGCCACCCCGGCGTAGCCGCCAGTCCCGCGCCACGGCACGTTCACGGGCTGCCGTAGTCGTCCGCCGCGGTCTGTCACCCCGGGCGGGGACTTTGTCGACTCGCAGAAAGTCTGACAGCGCCGCACACGGGTCGCACGGCAGCACGACTGAAGTCTGACAGTGCAGGTCAGGGCAGGTTCTGACAATCATGACGGCGGCCGGTCCTGACAGACCCGACCGCTACCTTTTCCGGCAACACCTCTCCTTATATATCTCCACCCCGGTCCGGTCCCGCCTCTGGGAACCACCGCCGCACCACCTCGGTGCCCCGTGTCCACCACCCCTGTGAAGGGCTGGTCGACACCTGCACTGCGCGGCGAACCCCCAAGGTCGTACCGAACCACCAGCACCATCTCGCTGACCCCCGTGACCGACCCACGTACCCGATGGGCCGGTCACTTCTGCGTGCCCTCAGCACGCCCGCATCGAAGGAGACCACCATGGCCACTACCGCGTCCCGCAACGGACAGCGTGTCCCCAATCGCCCGGCTCAGCAGCCGGTTGCTCAGCCGAGCACCAACGGTCAGCCGACGCCCGTCCGGCCTGCCGCGACCATCACCACGATGATCGTGTGCCTGCCCGACGGACTGTCGAGTGATGCGCTCACGGCTCACCAGCTGCACCGGCACTTCGGTGTCGACGGCACACTGCAGGCCCGATTCTGGACGATCGAGAATCTGCGCCTGTGGCAGCGCCGGCAGATGTTCGAGCTGCGCAAGGGAACTCCCGCGTACTGCGCGGGCGGCCCGGCCAGGCTGCTGAACCTCGCCGGACTGAGGTACGCCGCCGGTGTCGGCGCGGGTATCCGCCACCAGCAGTGGCAGCAGGCCGTCCAGGGCACCAAGCCGGCCCAGCCGTGGGTCCACTTCCACAGCCGGCACCTGAACGACCCGAGCAAGTACACCTTCGACCAGGCCGCCGCCGACTTCTGGCGGCAGCCGCGGGTCACCGCGATGGCCATGCACAACGCGGCCAACACCGTCGCGCCTCTCGCGATCGACGAGCTGGAGATGCTGCAGGCCGGAGCCACGGCCTACCAGCACTACTGCGCCTTGACCGCGGTCTGCGGCGATGCGTTGCTCGCCGCCGAGGGACAGCAGATCGCGCCGGCAACCGACGCGTTCGCTGACCGCGTCACCTTCCTCGCGCAGGCCAACCGCTACCTCGAAAACATCGAGGACGATCAGCGGCTGGTCGCGGTCACCCTCTAGCTCGACCAACGGATCCGGTCCGGTAGCTGTCGCCACACCCCTGAACCCAAGGGATACGTGACAGCCCGGACCGGCTCCACCCCACGCAGGCCAAGCCGGCCAGCGGGAACCCAATCCGAACCGCAAGGAATGCGGAGACGCACATGCTCAGTGGCATCCAAATCCAGGCGATCACCCGCTGCCTGACCGACCTCGAGGATCACGGCCAGCGCACCCAGCACGGGTCCGGCGAGAACCTGCTCGCCGTGCTGCAGGAAACCCCCGTTGCGGGGCACCCCGACTCGACCGCCCGGCACCTGGGCGTGAATCCGCTGCCGGTCCCGCCGGAGATCTGGAGCCACCCCGACGGCCCGGTCGCCGCGCTGCACCAGGCCCACGACGACATGCGCGGCTCAGGCGTCCAGGACCAGCTGACCCGGGTCACCGACGTCCGGTTCCTGGCCTGGGTCTACCTGTACACCGAGACGGTCGACGACGAGGACGGCCCTGTCACCATCCGCGTGATCGACGCCGTCGACATCGACGAACGGACCAAGTCTGTTCACCCACGTGCTCGGAGAACCGGGGCACTGCGTAGCGGTCCTGCCGCAAGCAGCCGCAGCCGAATTCGACGGCACCCTCGCTGTCCTGAACACCCTCGCACGGACCATGCGCACCAGCGGCTGACGCCCCGCCACACCCGACTGACACCACCCGCTCGACATCATCATCACCGGCGATGACCGCTGCATCCTGGGGACTGCTGCCCAGCGTCTGCCACAGCGTCCGAGGAACTTGCCCCGTCCGCTCCACACCCCCGTCGTCCCTCGGCTATTGACCGCTGCGCTCGGGCCGCACCTGCGACTTGTCCAGGCAGAGCCTGGCCCGGCTAAAGCCCGGAAGGGCGCACCTGTCGAGCGGTGCACCCGCAGACCCTGCCGCCGAAGGACAAGCCCGGCGCCCCGGGCCGGGGCGTTCATGAACCCCGGCCGGTGACACGGCCGCTCTTTCCCTCTTCCACCACCGACCAGCCCCACGGCGGACAACGCCCAGCTGCTCAGACGCCGACCACCACCTCGTCGGCGCGGCACTTCCAGGGTCTGGCGCCATGCCGGGCACTGCACCTGTTCACAACGCTCCCCGGGACCGTGCCCTGGCCACCTCCTGTTCCCGGATCTCCGGGGGCAGGTGACACCGGCCGGCCCGGATCGCCTGGGGAGATCGAGAAAGGATGCCAAGCCCATGTTCGAGCCTTCCACCCCCATCGCGGGGATGCTGACCGCCGCCGCCTCAACACCGACCGCCTCCGAGGGCGTGCGGGTGATGACCGAACGCGCCGCCGACTTCCCGCACCTGCTGGCCGCCCAGCTGACCGGGATCGCACTCGACCCCGCCGGCCGCGAGCTCGCCGACCGATTTCTGGACAACCACTGGTCAGACGAACAACGCCGGCAGGACACCCTCACCGCCATCGACGACGACCGCGAGGTGATCATCGGCAGCGGCTACCACGCCGCCGTCTACGCCGCCACGCGCGTGCTCACCGGATTCCCGAAGCCGCTCGTGCTCGAACGCGAACCGCGTATCGGCGGCACCTTCGCGATGACCACCCGGCCCGTGTTCTACCTCAACTCCCGCAACCGTCCCGGCGGCCCCGGCCTGGCCGGCGACCAGAGCGCAAGCCTGAACTTCCTGCCGGGCGCACCGATCCAGGCCGCGAACGTGTCCATGACCGAATACCAGACGAACACCGACATGGCGTTCGTGATCCGGCTCGCGTTGGCGCAATACGCCGACGTGGTGCCCAGCGCCAAGGTCACCGGTGTCGGCGAATACGACGGCATCGGCGTGGCCTTCGACATCGAAGGCCACGGCACATTGACGGTCGGACGCATCATCGACGCCCGCGGCCTGGGCGATCCCGCCGGCGAGAACCTCGCCAACGGCACCACCATCGTCACCTTCCCCCAGTTCATGCAGCGCATGGCGGGCCTATGGCCCTTGCGCGGGCTGCGCCGGGTCGCCGTCGTCGGCGGCGGCGACGCCGGCAAATGCGCCGTCGAATCGGTGCTGGGCATCGCACCGCAACCGTTCATGGCTGCTGCCGCCCTCGACCGGGTGGACCGCATCGACTGGTACGACCAAGACCTGCCGACCAATTGCGCCGCCTGGCAGCAGGACATCCGCGGCAGGTATCAGGCGATCGGACGCCACCTACGGCCGGACCGGTCCGGCGCGCGGCGCCTCACCGTGCTGCCCCGCCGCGCGAGGGTCGTCGGCCTGCCCGGCATGGCCGTCATCGACGGCCGCGGCTACGACCTCGTTGTGCTCTGCACCGGTTCCAAGGAGCCGCGCATCCAGGGCCTGGGTGACATCGGCAACTGCGATACGTACGACGTGTCCGGCGCCGGCACGGTCGCTCAGAAGTACTACGACCTGCCTGTCTTCCGGGTCGGCCCGCACGCCCAGCTGCCCTTCAGCCAGCCGGAATACGAGGACGGCGTCGCCGACACGCTCGGCAATGCCTTCTCGATGTGGCGGCTCGGCAGCAAGACCGCCGCCCTGGCAGCGACCCTGCCGCAGGCCGGTGAAGCCTGAACCGACAGCCCTCCCGTCCCACTCCTCATCCGCCGGGACGGCACTTTCAGCGTTGACCCGCCGCCGGCTGCCCGGCCAGCCACCAGCGCCTGCCGCTCGCGCCGCGGGTGACCTGGTCGCTTCGATTCTTTACTGAACTGCACGACCTGGCCGTTGCCCGGCCACCCCGCGCGACCTGCGCACCCCCGGGCACGGCGTACGGCCGTGCCCGGGTTTCCCGTCACCACGGAAGGAACCCCGATGACATCGACCCTCCTGCACCGACCGCCGGTCAAGGCGGATCCCGCGCTGCTGGCCCGCCTGCACCAGGGCGACAGTGCCGCGTTCGCCGAGCTGTACCAGCACACCGCGCACCGGCTGACCCGCCATCTCGCCACCCGCCTCCGCGACCGCGACGTGGTCGAAGACCTGGTCCAGGAAGCGTTCTGCACGGCCCTGGCCGAGCCGCACCTGCTGGGCATGGACCTGCTCGGATCCATGCTGCAGCTGGCCGCCCGCGCGGTGACCGCCCATTCCTGGTCCCAGCACCGGTACCTGCGCGCCGCCTACACCCTCTACGAGGACCGCACCGGCGACCCGCAACCGACGACGGTGGCCGCCGAAATGCTGCGCCGGCCCGCGTTCCGGGATGCGCTCGCCCGGCTCGCCCTGGCCCACCGGCAGGTGGTGCAGCTGCGCTACCTCGACGGATGCCCCCGCGACCACGTCGCCCAGGTGATGCAGCGCAGCGTCGCCGCGATCACCTGGCTCGAGCGTGAGGGCCTGCGCCGGCTCCAAGCCGAGTACGCGTCCGGGCCCCGCTGAACCGCAGCCGACCGCTGCGACAAACACCACGCGAAGGAGAAGAGTCCCATGGCCACCCGTGTCCAACGCACCGTCGTCGACGATCTCGACCCGAGTATCGAGCAGGGTGTCGACACCTACCGCTTCGCCCTCGAAGGCGTCGAGTACGAGATCGACCTCGCCGACCACAACCTAGAGCGGCTCCGCGCAGCGCTGTATCCGTTCATCGCCGCCGGGCGGCGGCTCCCAAAAAGCAAGACCGGCAAAGCCGCAACGGGCGAGAAGGCAAGCACCATCCGGCAGTGGTGGCACGACCACGAGGTCGACCTCGGCCTGCCGGCCTACAACGCGCGTGGCGTCATTCCGAACCAGGTGAAAGCCGCCTTCCGCGACACCGGTCAGCCCTAGCCAGCTGGCGCGGCTGTCCGGACGCGCCACGGCGAATCCTCGCCCGCGCACGCCGCCGCGGAACCTCAGACCGCTCATTGCCCTTGCCCGGCCTACGCCCGGCCCGGCGCGCTACTGCGCGTCATCTCCCGTGTTTCGGGCGCGGCCGGCCATGGCCGTGCCCGGAACTCTCATCACAGCTTTTGGTGAAGGAGACCGACCATGACACCTGCGACCCCGCCCGCTCACCGGCCGGCGGACAAGGACACCACCGGCACCGACTCGGCCGGCCGGCTTTGGTTCCACCTCGACGAGGTCGTCCCGCTCGCGGTGCACGCCGTCAGCACCCCGCGACACGGGCTTACCGCAGCCGGGCTGCTGGCCGGCGCGCCGCTGTTGCCGGCGCTCATCTGGCAGGCCCAACCCGACGGCGACCCCCTGACCTCCAACGGCGTGCCCGGCTGGTACGGCCGCGACGGCCGCGAGCACGCCGCCCGCGCCCGCCGCTGGCAGCGCCCCGCCACCACCGGCAGTGGCACGACGGGCATCGACCGATGCGGCTTCCTGCCCTTGCGCAGCGCTCCCAGCGCCGGATTCCACGTCATCGACTGGCTGCAACAAGCCGTCAACCGCGGGGCGCACTGGCTCAGCATTAATCCCACCCGCCGCCCGATGATCAGCCCGGGCCAGCTCGATGTCAGCGACCAGCGGGGCGACCTTTACCCGCCGGACGCGACCTGGGTCGAGGCCACCGTGGCGTGCGTACCGCTGACCGGCAGCGGCAGCTATCCGGCGCTGGTCGCCGACGGCTACCACAGCAACCACGGCGGCGGCGTTCTCGCCCGGTTCGACCGGGTCACCGCCGTCCAGATGATGGACGACCTGCACCAGGCGCGGCGCGCTGACGGCTACCGACCCGACTCCTACCCCGTGCTGCGGTGGTCCGACGACCGCATCGAGGTGTTCGCCGAGAACATCGACGGCCTCCCCGGCCTGCGGCGCTACGACGTGATCGGCCCGGATCCCGACGGCCGGTACCCGCTCGGCGCGCACCTGTGGCCGTGGCTGCGCCTCGACAACCGGTGACCGTCGCGCACCGGTCACGAGATGCGTATCCGACTTGATCAATCGTCTCCGCGAAGCGTGGATCAGTGCACCCCTTGTCAACTGCTCACACAGAAGGGAACAGCGATGACCGACGACTCCTCCGCCCCGGATCCGGCGAACAGCAACTTCAACGTCCTGGCCGCGATCGCCGATCTCGGCGAAGCCACCCCCGCCGCGATCGCTAAGAAGGTCGGAATTGCCTACTCCACCGTGAACCCGAAGCTACGCGGCTGGGAAGACGCGGAGATGGCCGAGCGGTTCCGCAGCGACAGCGGTCAGACGATGTGGAGACTCACTGAGAGAGGCAAAGCCAGTACCGCCACTCCGCCCCAGTTCGCCGATGCGGCGGCAGAGGCCGAGTCAGAGACAGCGCCCAGCACCCGTCCGAGGCTGGCCTCCGACGCAGACCCCGCCGCGACGCAGCCGCCCGCGACCCCCGCCGGCCGACCTTCCGACGACAGCGGCGACGACGAGCCGACAGCGCTCACATCGCCACCCCTGCCCGCAGCCGGCGACACAGCTAGCTCCGAACCGCCCTCGGTCGACACCGCGAGCTCCGACCGCGACCTCAGCGGCGATGACGAGCCCGGTGCGGAAAGCGAGGTTGCGTCCGCTGACACGGCTGGCCGTTCCGTGGACCCCGGCACGCCAGCGCCCGCAGCCGCCGAGACAGCCGAACTCGCCGAGGACCAGGACGCCGATCCCGGCACGGCGACAGCGTCGGCTCCGCCGGCCAAGCGCAGACGCCCCAAGGGGGCGTTGCAGGCGAGCGCGCTGGCCATCCTGCACGCCCACCCGGACCGCGAATACAAGGTCGAGGAGGTGAAAAAGCTGATCGACCAGGCCGACGCGGACACCGGCTACCCGCGGGCCAGCCACGGCGCCGTCTCCAACGCCCTCGACTCGCTCGAACGAGACGGCAAGGCCGCGAAGGTCGAAGACCGCAAGGCGGCGACCTTCCAGATCACACCCGTCGACTGAAACCCGGACCCGTCAGGCAGCCCGGGACGGGCGTCAGTCGTGGCGCGACACGCCCGCCCCGGTGCTCCTTGCTGCAAAGGAGCACCCCATTGTCACCTCTCTGGACCATGACCTTCAGCGCCCTCGGCGGTGTCCTGGCCGGCTTCGCCGTCACTGCGGCCCTGCTGTACCGGCAGCTGGAACGTCTCGATGCCGCCCGCCGGCAGATCGCTGCGGCAGAACAACGCGCCGCTGTGGCCGAGCAGGCTACCCGCCGCGACGACACCACCGGAATGCCCAACCGGCGGGCCTTCCTCGAACACCTCGAGCAGGCCCTTGTCGCCGGAGATCCGACCGGTGTGGTGATGCTCGACCTGGACGACTTCAAGACCGTCAACGACACCTTCGGCCACGAGACCGGCAACGACCTGCTCACCGCCGTCGGGCTACGCCTGGCCGACCTGCACCCACCGGTCCGGCTCGCCGCCCGCCTCTCCGGCGACGAATTCGTCCTACTTGTCGCCGGTGACGCCGAGCAGACCCGACGCTGCGCGCGCGCCGCCTGGCGGGCGCTTACCGGCACCCCGATTCCGATCAACGCCGACACCGACTGGCCGGTGACCGCCAGCGTCGGCTACGCCACTACCGGCACCTCGCCGAAAGACCTGCTACGCCGAGCCGACACGGCGATGTACCAGGCCAAACAGGCCGGTAGCGGGGTGTGTGATCACGCGGCGGCCATCGCCGAGCGGCCGAGCCTGCCGGACCACATCCGCTGCCGCGACGCCGGCCGATCCTGACCCCCATAACCGCGAAGGGCCCGCGTCCGCATCACGGGGACGCGAGTCCTTCCTTCGGCATGTCCGTGCAGGGGCCGTTGACGTTCCCCGCTGCATTCTCCGCCATCGAATCCGGAGTCTTCCTGTGCTGTCCCTAGACACCGTTCACGCACTCGTCGACCACCTCATACAGCTCGACACCGCGCCGACCTCACTCGGCGCCACCCCTTCCGCGGCTTGGGCACCATCGCGGTCGTCCACGACTATCCACTGCGCGACGGCGCACCCGACCTGCGGTGCCTACGCATACTGCAACTGCCGCTGCGCACCCACCGCCGCCGCCACCAGACGCTGCCGGCCGCCCTGCACGAGATCGCCGACTCCCTCACGCCCGCGCCCGCGGCAGGAACCGGCCCCACCCCTGAACCGGCCGGGCCGCCGCTGGATCCCTTCGACTTCGACATCCTGCGCCAGCAGGTGCATCAGCCGCACCCCGGCTTGCGGCTGCTGGCCTGGGCGGTCTGCTACGACGACCTGCTCGCCGACGCCGACACCCTCACCCGGCACGCCGCGTCGAGGCCATCGACGCCGACGGACGCCTCTACCAACTCAGCCGTTCTGCCCGTGAGGCCGACCCGGTGGTGTTGGTCGACGAGCAAGCCGATCCGGCCGATCTGCCCGCCACCTACCCGGCCCTGGTCCAGCTCGCTGCGGCGTCTGTTCCCTCCCCGACTTGACCTCTATCAAGAGGCAAGCGTCGATCTGTGGTGGTCGCCGTCCGATGTCCCTGACCAGGAGAAACCCCCTTCGGATGAGGTTTCGGACGGCGGCCGTCGCATGTCCACGCCTGCCGACGGAGGCCACCGCCATGGCACCGCCCACCCGCAGCACGAGGAACCACCACTCGCCGATCGTGGCCCCACGCCGGACGACGTCACGGAGCCGATGCTGTGGGTACTCGCCGTGGCCGTCGCCTCAGCCCACCGCCCCGACATCGACGGACGCTGCACGAACCTGCAATGCCACGGCCAGCAAACCCCCTGCCAGCCCACCCGCACCGCACACCACGCCGCCCGGCTGGGCCGCCGCATACCGGACCCGGAACCGCCCGCCCCTGAGTCACCGCCACCGGTGGATCACCGACCGGTGATCGGACGGGCCGTCGTCACCCCGACCGGACCGAGCGGCTTCGTCTCGACTTTCCGGCCCGCCCCGACGCCGCCCGCCCCGATGCCGCCCGTGTCCGGCGAGCCGGACACGGCGCACGTGTTCGCCTCCTTCCGGCGGCCACCCGCCGCAACTGCCAACCGGGACCCGGAGGAACGCCCGTGAACTTTCTGCCCAACGACACCCTCGCCGGATAAGCCCGCACCGCCGTCGACCTGCGCGGCCAGTGATGGCGGCTGACCGACGGCAACGGCACACCTACCGCATCTTGATTCACGCCCACATCAAGGGGCCCGACGGCGCCCCGTTGATGCACGGCGAGAACGTCGCCGTCCTCGCCCGCTGAAAGTCACCTGCTTTCACCCACTCACGGCCACGCCTTCCACCGGGAGGCGTGGCGCTGCCGCGTCCTGGCCAACACGGCGGGTTGGCCGCAACCACGCGCAACGATCAAGGAGAAAGACGTGAGCACCCACAGCTACGTCGGCAATCACGACCTTGGGCGAACCGGCAAAGTTCGGCTCCGCTACGTCCACAGTGACGGCAACCCCGGGCGTATGATCCCCGCCCTGCGGAAGATCTGGGTCGGTGCTGCCGCCGGTGACACCACCAGGCTGGCCGAGCTGCTCCTGGGGCACGACTGGGACTATCTCGACCCGGATACCACGACCGACAGCGGCGAGGCCGCGTTCGCCGGGGAGCAGTTGATCGCCGGCGTCGGGATGACTCTGGCCGCTACCGACGACGACGGCCACGTGCTGCCGCCCGAGCCGGTCACCGTCGTGGCCTTGAACGCCACCGGCGACCTCGACGCCCAGTGGATCTACCTGCTCGACCTCGGCCGCGACACCGTCACCATGTACACCAGCGGCGGCACGGTCTACGGCACCGAGCCGCTCGCGTCATGAGCCGCCACCTCGTGGCCGGCCCCGCACCCAGATCGGCCATGAGGTGGGCCGTCACAACGGTGGACCGGCGGCCAACCCCCGTCCGGCCGGGCACCGGTACACCCGGACGGAGGTGACCGGCGATGATCTCGCGTCCGATCGCCGGGATCGCGGTCGCGGTCGCCGCCGTGCTGCTGGGCTGCTCCGTCCTGATCGTCGGAATGCTGGGCGGCGGCGGTGCGTCGGCGAACTGCCTGCCCGTCGTCGGTGCGTCACAGACCGGCTCCAGCGCTTCCCCGAGCGGCGGTGCGAGTGCAGCGCCCGAGCCGATCGGAGAGTGGAACGCCGAGCAGGTCGCGAACGCGGCGGTCATCGTCGCGGTCGGCCAGCGCCTGCAGGTACCGGCCCGCGGCAAGGTGATCGCGGTCGCCACCGCCATGCAGGAGTCCTCACTGACCAACCTGGCCGGCGGAGACCGCGACTCGGTCGGACTGTTCCAGCAACGCCCGAGCCAGGGCTGGGGCACATCCGCACAGTTGCAGGACCCGCAGCACGCGGCGACCAAGTTCTACACCAAGCTGCTGGCCGTCCCCGGCTGGCAGACCATGCCGCTGACACGGGCCGCACAGGCCGTGCAGGTCAGCGCCTACCCGGACGCCTACGCGAAGTTCGAGCCGGAGGCCGTGCAGGTCGTCGGCGCTGTAGGTTCCGCGCTCGGATTAGCAATTCCGTCTGATCTTGGGCAATGTGCGAGCACTTGCGTGGTGATCACGGTTGCTGATACCGGTAGCTGTGTCGAGGCTGCCACGGTTTTCGGTCGTGCGCAATCGTGGTTGACAGCCTGGTCGGGTGGCCCGGTTCCGTACCTGTCCAGTGGTAATCCGGCGGACTGGTTCCATGGTTATCGGCGTGACTGTTCCGGCTACGTATCTATGGCGCTCGGCCTGGACGGGCCGGGATTGAACACCGCCGCGCTGGCGGCGCGATCGACCATCATTTCGAAGGCGGATCTGCGGCCGGGGGATCTGCTGATTAATACAGCACCGAATTTGCGAGGGCATGTGGTGCTGTTCGACCGGTGGATGGACGCGTCGATGAGCCGTTATTACGGCTACGAGCAGTCGGGTGACGCCGGCACGCACCATCGGATCATCCCTTACCCGTATTTCGGCGACTATCCGATGTTGCCTTACCGGTTTGGTAAATAGACCTGATAAACCGCTCTGGAAAGGACTTGGTCATGATTGGTCTGGCTGGCCAAACTGCCGCGCCATGTCGTGGTGGAAAGAAACTAGTTGCGTCATCGGAATTGCCTTTCGTGACGCGAGGCTCAAGTCCTTGCCTTCGACGGTCCAGGGTGGTGGCCAGCTGTGGATTCCCTGGTCGAGTGCGAGTGCGGAGACCTCGTCCTGCCACCCCGGCCAGCGCAACGTCTCATAGAATTGCGGCAGCGATCCGGCGAGCACGGCGTGCAGCCAGTCGGCGTATCCCTGCTCGAGGTCCTGCCATCCGAGCTCGTCGGGTCCGAAGTAGTGAACCGTTGGCCGAGATCCTGGACTGGGTTGAAACCAGGCGAATTGACCGCCCAGAACGTCATAGCCCACGATCAGCACACCCGCCGTCGGGTTCGCCTCGGCGACGATGTCAGGCAGGTGGCCGCTGCCACTTCCCAGCACACGCAGCCATCCGTGATCAACGAGCAGGCCGCCTGAATGCGCGACGATCGCACCTAACCATGACCGTGTCGTCATCGCCAGCGTCGTCAAGCAGCGTTCGGCCGTGTCGGCGTCTGCGGGCAGCACTTCCACGGGATACGGTGCCGCGGCCACAGCTGCCGACACTTCGTGCCATGCCGATTCGATCACGGCGAGAGCTTCTCATAGGGTCGAACGTCGGCGCTGGCGAGCCTGGACCGGCTTGGTTGGTGGGTCGCCGACTGCGGCGAGATGCCAGGGCCTCGCCGAAGTCCGGACATGCCGAGTTGAGGGCATGTTCTGAGAACCCACCGTCTCCTGTCGTTCAACTCGGCCGGAGTCGGCAAGTAGGGTGGTCGCATGGCTGTCGCTCGATTCGCGTCCATAGTGTTCGACTGCAAGGATCCGGCAGAGCTGGCGAGATTCTGGGCTGCGCTGGTCGGCGGTGAGGCGGCCGTGACTGGAGAAGAGTTTGTCGCGGTGCGCACGACTCGAGGCTGGATCGCAGCTATGCAGGTGCCAGACTATCGGCCGCCTACCTGGGGAGACGCTGCCGTGCCCAAGCAGATGCATATCGATCTGTCGGTCGATGACCTCGACCAGGCCGAAGCTGAGGCAGTTCGCTTGGGAGCCCGGCTGGTCTCCGACCAACCGGCTCCGGACCGATATCGGATCTTCCTCGATCCCGCGGGACATCCTTTCTGTCTCTCGATCCAGATACCCGACTGAAGACTGCTCAATAGAAGCGATAGCGGACTCGTACGCCCCAGTCAACGCGCACTCTTTTGCCGCCGATCGTGCGCGTCGGCTGAAAGCTCGCAATCACTTGCCGTGTTCTCGGCTCGGCCGTCTCGATCCGCCGTAAAGGTGGACGCGGTGGTCGGCATGATGGTCGGAGTCGCGTGAGACG
>NZ_JBEZXZ010000103.1:0-30278 GCF_040638275.1 Actinoplanes sp. NPDC026623
CTCGCCGCCGCGCCACCAGTCGAGCAGGTCGTCGAGGACCTCACGCATCCCGAGCCCCGGCACGCGCCAGCGCCCGGCCGGCGATCACCCGGGTCAGGTGCGCCCGGTAGGCGGCCGAGGCGACGTCGTCGTCGCGGAACCGGGAGTCCGGGCCGACGTCGTCGACCGGGTGGCCGGGCCGTGCCCCGACCCCGGCCTCGGCCTCCGGGATCCGCCTCGGCCATGCGGTGGCCCCGGTCACCGCGATCCGGGCCCGGGCTCCGGTGATCGCCACCGCGACACCGACCACCGGGCTCAACGTCGCGCGGTCGGTCATGCGCACGTACGCCGTGCGCAGATCGTCCTCGGGCGCCGGCACCTCGACCGCCACGATGAACTCCGACCCGGTCAGCACGGGGCCGTCCGGGGTGTAGAAGTCGGTCAGGGACACGATCCGTCGGCCGGTCCGGCCGGCGACGTGGACCCGGCCGGCGAGTACCAGCAGGGCGGCCGCGAGATCCGAGGGCGAATACCGGTCGGCCAGGGAACCGCCCACGGTGGCCCGGTTGCGGATCTGGGTGTCCGCGATGGCGTTCGCCGCCGCGAACAGCGCGGCGTAACCGGGCGTCGGGTCGGTCAGGGCCAGCGCCAGGTCGGTCAGCGTGGTGGTGGCCCCGATCCGCAACCCTCCGTCGGGCTGCAGCCGCACTCCCGCCAGCTCCGGGATGCGTCCCAGGTCGACAAGCGTGGCGGGCGACGTGCGGCCGAGCTTCATCGCGGTGAGCAGGCCCTGGCCGCCCGACAGGGCGCGGGCGCCGGCCGGTGCGAGCGCTGTGGCAGCCTCCTCCACGGAGGTCGGTGCCAGATAGTCGAACTTGGTCATGATCATCTTTTCTCCCCCTTGCCGACGGTGGCCTCGTTCATCGCGCGCCACACCGTCTCCGGGGTGAGCGGCATGTCGAGGTGGGTGATGCCCAGGCCCGCCAGTGCGTCGCAGACCGCGTTGGTGACGGCGGCCGCCACCGGGACCGTTGCGGCCTCGCCGGCGCCCTTGGCGCCTAGCGGGTTGTGCTGGGTGGGGGTCTCGGTGCGATCGAGTTCGAAGAACGGCACGTCGTAGGCGCGGGGGATCGCGTACTTGTCCAGGTTGTCGGTCAGCAGCGCCCCCGATTCGTCGTAGCGTGCCACCTCCATCAGCGCCTGACCCACGCCGTGCACGATGCTGCCCTCGATCTGGCCGTCCACCACCAGCGGGTTGCCGACCACGCCGACGTCGTTCACCGCGATGTAGCGCACCAGATCCACCGCGCCCGTCGCCTCGTCCACCTCGACGATGGCGACGTGCGCCCCGTACGGATAGTTGAAGTCCGCCGGGTCGAACACGGAGGTCTCATCGATCGCCGGTTCCATGCCCGCGGGCAGATCCCAGCCGTACCAGATGGCCATCGCCAGGTCGGAGAAGGTCTTCGCCTTGTCCTCCGAGCCCGGGACGAAGGCCTTGCCGCCCTCGTAGACGACCTTCTCGGGGGACACCCCGAACTGGTGCGCGGCGACCGCGCGCATCTTGTCGACGACCTTGCGGGCGGCGAGCCGCACCGCCGGCCCGCCGACGCTGAAGCTGCGGCTGCCGTAGGTGCCCTGGCCGTACGGCGCCCGGAAGGTGTCCGAGTGCAGCACCTGGACGGTGCCCAGGTCGACGCCGAACTCCTCCGCGACGATCTGGCCGAACGTCGTCTCGTGACTCTGCCCGGTGGTGGTCACGCCGATGGTGAGCGTGGTCTCGCCGTCCGGGTGCACCCGGATGTTGGCGCTCTCCCACGAGCCGCCGAGCATGCCCTCCTTGGCGATCCGGGGCGACGGGCCCACGCCGCAGACGGCCACGTACGACGCCAGGCCGTAACCCAGCAGCTTGCCGCGCTCCCGCGCGCTGCGCCTGGTGGCCTCGCGGTCGGCGTAACCCGCCCTCTCGAGCGCCATCTCGAGCGTCTCGCGGTAGTCGCCCGAGTCGTAGAGCCAGCCCATCCGGTTGTCGAACGGCTGCTGTTCCGGCTTGATCATGTTCAGCCGCCGCACCTCGGCCGGATCCATGCCGATGGTCGCGGCGAAGCGGTCGACGAGCCGCTCGGTCAGGAACGTGGCCTCGGCGCGGCCGGAACCACGCTGGGCGCCGAGCGGCACCGTGTTGGTGAAGGTCGCGTAGACCTCGCAGAAGGCGTGCTCGATGTCGTAGGTGCCGGTGATGCTGCGGCCCATCAGGGCCGTCGCGACGCCGGGCCCGATCGTCGACGGATACGCGCCCAGGTTCGCGTAGCTGGTGCAGCGCAGCGCGGTGATCTTCCCGTCCCGGGTGCCCGCGATCTTGGCGTACTGCCGGTGGTCGCGGCCCTGCACGGTCGAGCGCATCAGCCCGTACCGGTCGTCGGTCCACTTGACCGGCCGGCCGACCTCCTTGGCGAGGTGAAGCACCAGCGGCATGTCGGGGTAGAGGTAGCCCTTGGTGCCGAAGCTGCCGCCGATCTCCGGGGAGACGATGCGCAGCTTGGTGAACGGGATGCCGAGCACCAGGGCGGCGA
This sequence comes from Actinoplanes sp. NPDC026623, assembly GCF_040638275.1. NCBI lineage: Bacteria > Bacillati > Actinomycetota > Actinomycetes > Micromonosporales > Micromonosporaceae > Actinoplanes > Actinoplanes sp. NPDC026623. Next base: position 2,553 of record NZ_JBEZXZ010000103.1, read on the forward strand.
GCAGGAACCGGTGGTTGTGCGGGGACTGGCTCGTCCCCGTGAGCGTGTAGTCGCCGGTCCTCGCGTCGTACTCACCGAGGGCACCGCGCGGCTCCAGTGGGCTGTTGATCGTACGGCGGTTGTGCAGCTCGAGGTCGACCACCACGGGCGCGTCCGCGATCGCCTTGTCGGTCCCGGCGGCGTCGCCGCAGCTCCAGAGCGCGTTCAGGTTGCCGGGTACGGCGTCGTGGAGTTGCGGCGCGCCCTCGGCGAGGGCCGCCTGCGGTGTCACCACGGCCGGCAGGACCTCGTACTCGACCCTGATCGCGCGGGCGGCCTCGGCGGCCTGCGCCCTGGTCTCCGCCACGATCGCGGCGACCGGATCGCCGATGAAGCGGACCCGGTCGGTGGCGAGCGCGGTGCCGGCGCCCGGCAGCCCGTACGGGTGCGGCGGGAAGTGGCTCTCGACGCCACCGGGCACCCAGATGCACGGCAGCGGCATCAGGTGCCCCTCCAGGTCCGGCCCGGTGACGATCTTCAGCACGCCGGGCATGGCCAGGGCGGCGGCGGTGTCGATGGACCTGATCCGCGCGTGACCGTGCTCGCTGCGCAGGAACTCCATGTGGACCATGCCGGGCCGGACCAGGTCCGCCGTGTACTCCCGCTCGCCGCGCAGCAGCGCGGGATCCTCGCGGGGCTTGACCGGGGAACCCAGGACCTGCTCACTCATCGACCGGCCCGCCGTTCTGGCCGGCGACCGAGAGGACGGCCCGGACCACGCTCTGGTAGCCGGTGCACCGGCAGAGGTTGCCGGCCAACTCGCGCCGGACCCGCTCCTCGGTGAGCACCTTCTCGTCGGCGAGCAGCTGCTGCAGCGCCAGGACCATGCCCGGAGTGCAGAACCCGCACTGGACCCCGTGCTGCGTCCACAGCGCCTCCTGCAGATCGGTGAGCCCGGTCGCGGGGTTGGCGCCCTCGATCGTGGTGATCTCGGCGCCCTGGCACTGGACGGCCAGCATCGCGCAGGACTTGACGGCCCGGCCGCCCATCAGCACGGTGCAGCTTCCGCACTGGCCGGTGTCGCACCCGACCTTCGCCCCGGTGAGGCCGAGGTCCTCACGGAGATAGTCGACGAGCAGAGCCCGAGGTTCGACCTCGGACTCGGTCGCTCGATCATTCACGGACAGGGAGATGTGCATACCGAACCCCCATACCAGGCACGGGAACATGCGCCGCACGAGGATCTGACGTCGCGACACATGGTCAGCTGAAGACTGTGTACCGCGACGCTAGGTGAGCGGGCATCCGCACCGAGTTCCGCTCGGGGCCCTCAGGCGGGTCCCGGCAACTAGTCGATCCGGCTCCGTCAAGTCCGGTCGATCAATCCCGGTGAACCGTCCGGGAACGACGTGCTGGCGGCGGCCGTCGCCCGGGTCGGCCGGTGCGGCAAAGCCGGCAAGGGGGCGGGAACGCGTCTGCTCAGGGGAGCAGCCGTGCCCTCATCTGTCGTCCCCTCGTTCCACGACCACGTTTGTCGACTTGATCACGGCGACCGCCGTGGACCCGGCCTCGAGGCCGAGCTCGTCGGCGGCCTCCCGGCTCATCAGCGACACCACCCGGAACGGCCCGGCCTGGATGTCCACCTGTGCCATCACCGAGTCCCGGGTCACGGCGGTCACGATGCCGCGCATCCGGTTGCGCGCCGAGGAGCGCTGCGACGCGTCGCCGGGCGGCTCGGCCTGGGACCGGGCGAACCTCGCCAGCTCGGTGCCCGAGATGTAGCGGTGCCCGTTGTCACCGCGGACCGCACCCAGCTTTCCGGCATCGACCAGCCGGCGCACAGTGTCTCCGCTGACTCCGAGCAGGGCGGCGGCTTCGCCGATCCGGTACGCCGTCATTCCGATCAACCTAGTGCCGCGACGGCATCCTGGTGAATGCGTCGCGGCGTCTTCGGCCGTACTACGTCAGGTCACCGGCTGCCGTGCTTTCCCTTGTGGACAGGGCGCCGGGCTTCCGCGCGCCGGCCCACTTCCCGAGGCACCCCGGCCTCCATAGGCTGCGAGGGTGACGGTCGAAGACAGGTCCGTGGACCGGGATGGAGCCCGCGCGCCGGCCTCCGCCGCCGGGAGGCCCCGGCCGGTGGAGATTGCCGGTCTGGTCCTCGCCGCCGGAGCCGGCAGCCGCTACGGCACGCCGAAGGCGCTTGTGACGTTCCGTGGAGGCCTGCTGGTCCGCCGGGCGGCGCAGACCCTGACCGCGGGCGGCTGCGGGCGGATCGTCGTGGTGATCGGCGCCGAGGCCGACCGGGTCCGGGCCGCGGCGCCGGAGCTGGACTTCGCCGAGAATCCGCGGTGGAAATCCGGGATGGCGTCCTCGCTGCGCGCCGGCCTGGCCGCGCTGCGCGACGACCCGGCCGGCGCGGCGATGGTCCTGCTTGTCGACATGCCCGGCGTGACCCCCGAATCCGTACGCCGGATCGGCCGCGACGCGACCCCGGCCACCCTGGCGATGGGCGGATACCGGGAGCGCCGCGGTCACCCGGTGCTCCTCGGCCGCGAACACTGGGCCGGGGTGGCCGCCTCGGCGACCGGCGACCGGGGCGCCAGGGACTACCTGCGCGCCAACGACGGCCGGCTGCGGGTGATCCCGGTGGGCGACGTGGCCGACGACTTCGACCTGGACACCCCGGAGCAGGCGGCGCGCCACGGATGACGCACCGAGCGGCGTTCGGCCCGTCAGCCGGGCATCCCGGACCTCTTGGCCAGCACCGCGGCGATCCGCACGAACCGGGGATCGGAGACGATCTGCTCCAGGCTCGCCGCGAGCGGCATCCGCCAGTTCGGGTACTGGTCACTCGTGCCCGGAAGGTTGGGCTGTTTCAGCTCGCCGAGGACGTCGTACATCGAGGCGAGGACGAAGCGGCTCGGCGTGCGGGCGAGGAACTCGTGCATCGCGACGACGATCTCCTCGTTCGTGCTCGTCGCGGTGATCAGCCCCTCCGCGGCCAGCCGGGCCAGCAACTGGGCCCTGTCCTTCCTCGCGTTCGTCCACTCCTGCTCGACGCTGCCGGCCAGCTGGCCCAGCTCGGCACGGACCCGGACCTGCTCGCCGATCAGGAAGCCGCCGGCGGTCGGCAGGTCGTGGGTGGAGATCGTGGCCATGGTGTTGCGCGGGTACTCGGCCGCCGGCAGGTAACCCTCCGACGGGTCGGTGTCGTCGCGGGTGAACCACAGGACGGCCGAGCCGAGCATGTTGGTGCGCTCCAGCCCGTCGGTGATCGCCGGCAGCACGGTTCCGAGGTCCTCTCCGACCACCGCGGCGCCGGCCCGCAGCGCCTCCAGGGCCAGGATCCCGAGCATCGCCTCGGGGTCGTAGTGCACGTAGGTGCCGCCGTCGGCGCCCATGCCCGGTGGAACCCACCAGAGTCGCCACAGCCCGGCCACATGGTCGATCCGCAGGCCGCCGGCCCGCCGGAAGATCCGGACGAGCATGTCCCGGTACGCCGCGTACCCGGTCGCGATCAGCCGGTCGGGCCGCCAGGCGGCGAGCCCCCAGTCCTGCCCGAGCTGGGCCAGCGCGTCCGGCGGTGCGCCCGCGTGCACGCCCTGGGCGAGGACGTCCTGCAGCAGCCAGCCGTCGGCCCCGCCGGGGTCGATGCCGACGGCGAGATCGTGCACGATGCCGACCGGCATGCCGCACTCGTGCGCGAGCCTCTTCACCGCCGTGAGCTGCTCGTCGACCAGCTGCTGCACCCAGACGTGAAAGGCGATCCGTTCGCTCTGGTACGCCCGTACCGCCGGTGAGTCGGGCCGTCGCAGCTCCTCGGGCCAGTCGTGCCAGTCGGCACCGTGTTCCTCGGCCAGCGCGCAGAAGACCGCGAAGTCCGTCAGCTCCGGGTCGGCGTTGAGGTCCACCTCCTCCGCCAGCGGCCAGAGCAGTTGCAGTGCGGCCGCCTTGGCCCGCCAGACGCCGCTGTAATCGATCAGCCCGTCCGCGGCCGGCGCCGGCCGCAGCGCGTCCACCCGCGCGCGCAGCGCCGGATCGGCCCGCCGGTACGCCGCGGTGTCGGCCACCCGCAGGTAGAGCGGGTTGGCGAAGCGCCGACTCGACGGCGAGTAGGGCGAGGTGGGAATCGGCCCGGTCGGGGTGACCGCGTGCAGCGGGTTCAGCAGGACCAGCCCGGCGCCGCGACTGTTCTCGACGAAGGTCCGCAGGTCGCCGATGTCGCCCATGCCCCAGGACGCGGCCGAGTGCAGCGAATAGAGCTGGAGCATCCAGCCCCAGGTCTTCGGCGGCTCGGGCAGCTCGGCCGGCACCACGACCAGCGTGACCTCCCGGCCGCCGGCGGCCAGCCGGTGCCAGCCCAGCGGCAGATCCTCCGGGACCGCCGCGACCTCGAGCCTCGAGCCGTCCTCGAGGGTGATCGTTCCCGGCGCGGGCAGCTCACGTCCCTTTCCCTGCCGGACGATCACGGTACCCGGCAGGCGCTGCTCGGCCTGCGCCTGCCGCACCTCGGTCAGCTCGCGCCGGACGGCTTCCGGCGTGCTCGCATCGACACCGAGCAGCCCCAGGACGCCGATCACGGACCCGGCGGACACGTCCCTGCGCTTGTGGTGCCAGTCCTCGTACCAGGTGGCGACTCCGTGCGCCTGGGCCAGTGCCTCGAGCTCCGTGTCCATGAGATTCCTCCGCCGCGGGTTCGATCCTGCAGGCACACCGTTTCCCGCCGGTGCCGATCGGGCAATCGGGTGCACCGCCTTGGCCCGCACTCCGAGCTTTTGACCGTGTACTCCCGACACTCGGGCCGTGCACTACGCACCCCGGTCGAGGCTGTCCTGCCTTGCGGCCGGCCGGCCGACGGGTGCCCAGGCGGCGAGCAGCGTCAGCGCGTGCGCGGTCGGCGAGACGGGCTCGGCGGTATAGATGGTCAGGGCGAGGTCGTGCTCGGCGCGCAGGTCCATGCACTCGTACGCGAGCTCCAGGTCGCCGACGACGCGGTGACGGATCGTCTTGACGCCGGCGCCGTACGGGCGGACGTTGTGCGATCCCCAGCGCCGGCGGAATTCCTCGCTGCGCGCGGACAGCTCGCCGACCAGGTCGTGCAGGCCCGTGTCGTGCGGGTTCTTGCCGGCCGCGGTGCGCAGCCTGGCGACCGTCATGTCGGCGGCGTGGTTCCAGTCGCGGTAGAAGCGGCGGGCCGTGCCGTCGAGAAACGTGAAGCGGCCGAGGTTGGGCGCGCCGCCGCCCGGGCCGTGGAAGACGTCGTCGTACATGGCCCGGCCCAGCAGGTTCGCGGCGAGCAGGTCCTGCCGGCTGTTGACGATGATGGCCGGGCTGGCGACGGCGTCCAGCGACCACTGCAGGGTGGGCCGCACGGTCCACGGCCTGGGCCGCCGGCGGGGCTGCAGCAGCGCGTTGCTGCCGTTGGCCACCTGGGCGAGATGAAGCAGGTAGGCGCGTTCGGCGTCGTCGAGTTGCAGGGCGCGGGCGATCGCGTCGAGCACGCCGGCGGACACCCCGGCCAGCGCGCCGCGTTCCAGCCTGGCGTAGTACTCGACGCTCACGTCGGCCAGCGCGGCGACCTCGCTGCGGCGCAGGCCGGGCACCCGGCGCTGCCGGGCGGCGGGCAGTCCCGCCCGCTCCGGGGTGATCTTCGCGCGGCGGGTGGTGAGAAAGTCACGCACGGCGGCTCGGTTGTTCACCCATCGACGGTATGACGGATCGCGCCGGCCGGGACGCGGTGCCGGTGCACCTGTGCATCTGTCGGCGCGGACTTCGCCGATACCCGTGTCAAGAGGAAAAGCCGAACAGAGGGGTGCCCTGTCGGGGAGCGCATCGACAGGGTACCCATCGTTTCGGCCGGGACTGGTTACCTGATGCGAAGTCACCACTTCGAGGGAGTGGATGTGATCAGTCAAGTTCCGGCCACACCGTTGTCCCGGCGGACGTTCATCGCCTCGACGGCCGTCGTCGGCGGCGCGACCGTCGCCACCGGCCTGCTGCCCGACGAGGCGGTCGGCGCCCCCGTCGAATCGCCGGCGCCGCAGGCCGTCCCGTCGCGCGCCGTCACCCTGCTGGTGAACGGCGAACGGCACCGGCTCACCGTCGACACCCGGACCTCGCTGCTGGATCTGCTGCGTGAGGATCTGCGGCTGACGGGCACGAAGAAGGGCTGCGACCAGGGTGCGTGCGGGGCCTGCACGGTGCTGGTCGACGGCCGGCGCGTCAACGGGTGCCTCACCCTCGCCGTGCGCCTGGACGGCGCCGAGGTGACCACCATCGAGGGCCTCGCCGACGGCGACGACCTCACGCCGCTGCAGCAGGCGTTCATCGATCAGGACGCCTTCCAGTGCGGGTTCTGCACGCCGGGGCAGATCCTGTCCGGCACGGCCTGCCTCCGGGAGGGCCACGCCGGGTCGGCGGCCGAGATCCGGGAATGGATGAGCGGCAACATCTGCCGGTGCGGTGCCTACCCCAAGATCGTGAAGGCGGTCGAACAGGCCGCCGGGAAGCGGTGACCCCGTGTACCCCTTCGCCTATACCAAGGTCACCGAGGTGCGGGCCGCGCTGGCGGCCGGCGCCCGTGGCGGCCGGTACCTCGCCGGCGGCACCACGCTTGTGGATCTGATGCGCGAGACCGTGGAGCGTCCCGGCGAGCTCGTCGACATCGAGGCGCTGCCGCTGCGCACCATCCAGGCCCTTCCCGGCGGCGGGCTGCGGCTGGGCGCCCTGGTACGCATGTCCGACGCCGCCCGGCACCCGCTCGTGCGCACGGCGTACCCGGTGGTGTCGGAGGCCCTCGAACTGAGCGCGTCCCCGCAACTGCGCAACATGGCCAGCCTGGGCGGCAACATCCTGCAGCGCACCCGCTGCGGCTACTTCCGGGACGTCTCGGCGGCGTGCAACAAGCGCGAGCCCGGCACCGGATGCGCCGCCCGGGACGGCTTCAACCGCACCCACGCGATCCTGGGCACCTCGGCGGCGTGCGTGGCCACCCACCCGTCGGACCTGGCCGTGGCGCTGTGCGCCCTCGGCGCCGTCGTGCGCCTGCTCGGGCAGGCCGGGACGCGGCAGGTACCGATCGGCGAGTTCATCCTCGAGCCGGGTGGCACTCCGCAGCGCGAGCACGACCTGCGACCCGGAGAGCTGGTCACCGCCATCGACATCCCGCCGCACCCGCGGCCGCTGACGTCGGGCTACCTGAAGGTCCGTGACCGCCAGTCGTACGAGTTCGCCCTGACCTCGGCGGCGGTGGCGCTGCACATCGACAACGGGGTGATCCGCGAGGCGAACGTGGCGGCCGGGGGAGTGGGCACCGTGCCATGGAAGCTGAACGGTGTCGAGCGGGCGCTCGTCGGGCAGCGCCCGTCGGCGGGCCTGTGGGAGCGCGCGGCGAGCCGGGCCGCCGAGGGAGCGCAGCCGCTGCGACACAACGCATTCAAGCTGGACCTGCTGAAGCGGACCGTGGCGCGTCAGCTTCGGGTTGTGGGAGGTGGGCGATGACTCAGCCGCGAGTGTCCATGGGATCCGGGAGGCCGCGGGTCGAGGGCCGGCTGAAGGTGACCGGCGCGGCCCGGTACGCGGCCGACCATCAGGTCGGCGACGTGCTGTACGCGGTCATCGTCGACAGCACGATCGGCCGTGGCCGTATCACCGATGTCGACACCAGCGTCGCGGTCACGCTGCCCGGCGTGCGGGCGGTGATCAGCCACCGGAACGCGCCCCGGCTGCCGTACCTGGCCAACCCCCTGCCGAACAACCCGGCGCAGGGCGAGCGGCTGCACGCCCTGCAGGACGACCGGGTCCACTTCTTCGGCCAGCCGGTCGCCGTCGTGGTCGCCGGAACGCTGGAACAGGCCCAGCACGCCGCGACCCTGGTGCGGATCGGCTACGACGCCGAGACGCCGTCGCTCGATCTGGCGTCCGCGCCGGCCAACGAACCCATCACCTACGCCCGCGGCGACGCCGGCCAGGCGCTGCTCGACGCGCCGGTACGACTGGACGTCACCTATCGGACGGCGCGCAACCACCACAACCCGATGGAGCCACACGCCGTCATCGCCCGCTGGGAGGGCGACCAGCTGACCGTGTGGGACAAGACCCAGTGGATCTTCGCCGCCCAGTTCGAGCTCGCCGCGGTCTTCGGCATCCCGCAGGCGTCGGTGCGCGTGCTGTCGCCGTACGTCGGCGGGGGCTTCGGCACCAGCCTGCGCTGCTGGCCGCACGCGCCGATCGCCGCGCTCGCCGCGCGTGAGCTGGGCCGGCCGGTGAAGCTGGTGCTCAGCCGGCGGCAGATGTACTTCGGCACCGGCTTCCGCCCCTCGTACGAGTACCGGCTGCGGATCGGCGCCGACCGCACCGGCAGGCTGCGGGCGATGACGCACGACATCCGGGCCGAGACCTCGCGGTACGAGAACTTCGTCGAGAGCATCCTGGCGACCGGGCAGGTGCTCTACAGCCTGCCGCACGTCAGCCAGCACTACGCCACCGTGCCGCTGGACGTGTGCACCCCGCAGTACATGCGCGGCCCGGGGTACGCCAACGCGGCGTACGCCATCGAGTCGGCGATGGACGAGGTGGCGTACCGGGTGGGCGTCGACCCGGTGGAATTGCGCCACCGCAACGAGCCCACCGAGGACGAGTCCACCGGGCTGCCGTTCTCGACCCGGCGGCTGCGCGAGTGCCTGCTGGCCGGGGCGCGCGAGTTCGGCTGGAGCGAGCGGCCCCGCGCGCCCCGCTCGACCCGCGACGGCGACTGGCTGATCGGAACCGGGATGGCGGCCGGGGTCTACGACACGGCCCGCTACCCCGCGCAGAGCCGGGCGCGGCTCGACGCGGACGGCACCGCCGTGGTCGAGGCCGCCACCAGCGACATGGGCCCCGGCACCTACACGTCCATGACGCAGGTCGCCGCCGACGTGCTCGGCCTGGACATGGACCGGGTGCGGTTCCGCCTCGGCGATTCGCTGATGCCGTTCGCGCCGCCGCACGGCGGATCGGCGACCATGGCCAGCGTCGGCTCGGCCGTCAAGGACGCCTGCGACGGGATCCGCCGGCAGGCGGTCACCCTCGCCGTGCGGGATCCGCGCTCGCCGTTGTACGGCGCCGACCCCGGCAAGGTGGTCGTGCGGCGGGGGCGGCTGTCGGTGCGGGACCAGCCCGCCCGCGGGGAGACGTACCGCCGGCTGCTCGACCGCGCGGGACGCGACCATCTCGAGGCGGCCGGCTCGTTCGAGCCGCCGACGGGCGAGGCCCGGTACTCGTTCTACGGCTACGCGGCCACCTTCGCGGAGGTCGCGGTCGACGCGCGCCTCGGCATCGTCCGGGTCCGCCGGATGCTCGGGGTCTACGACGCCGGCCGCATCATCAACCCGGTGCTCGCGGACAGCCAGGCCATCGGCGGCATGGTGGGCGGCATCGGCACGGCCCTGCTGGAGCACACCGTCACCGACCCCCGCGACGGGCGGATCGCCAACGCCAACCTCGCGGACTACCTCGTCCCGGTCAACGCCGACGTGCCGGCGCTGCGCGCGATCTACGTGCGCGGCGAGGACCCCGAGGCCGACCCGCTCGGCGTCAAGGGACTCGGCGAACTGGTACACGTCGGTGTCGCCCCGGCGATCGCCAACGCGGTCTTCCACGCCACCGGCCGGCGCGTCCGCGAGCTGCCGATCACCGCGGAGATGCTGCAGTAACGGGGATCAGGCCCGGTGCGACCCGCTGCACAGCAACGGCGCCGGCATCCCGCCCCGCTGACCCCCCGGGCGGTGGTTCCGGTGTGGTTTCCCACGGGCATCGACGATCACTATTGTGCGCGTGTGGAGATCACCGAAGACGTCGTGGACCAGGCCAGGGAGTTCGTTCTGTGCGGGCAGTTCGCGCGCGGCCGGGCCCTGCTCGACGACCATCTCGGCGAGCATCCGGACGACGCCCGGGCCTGGCATCTGCTGGCGGGCGCGCTCATCGGCCTCGGCCGGTCACGCGACGCGGTGGGCGCGGCCGACCGGTCCGTCTCGCTTGATCCGGACGATCCGGTCGCGTACCGGATGCGGGCCATCGCGCGGGTCGCCCTGAGGGACCGGGTTCGGCCGCACGAGGACGCCCGGCAGGGGCCGGCCCGTGATCACGGCAACGCCGGGACGCTGGCGCTGCTGACCTGGGGTCTGCTCATGACCGAACGGGTTCCGGCCGCCCGGAACCTCGCTCGGCGATCGATCCGCACCCGCACCGCCGTGAAGGGCCTGCTCGGGACCGGCTCCGGGGGCTGACGGCAGGCGCCGGCCCGAACCGGATTTCTGGGCTCAATTGCCCCGGCCGCCTATTGTCGGTGGGGTGACGGACGCTCGGGTCGTGCTCGTCGGGATCGACGAATATCAGGGCGGGCCGGCGTGGTCCCTCCAAGGTCCGGTCGACGATGCCATCCGGTTCGCCCGGTTCTTCGTGGCCCAGGGCGTGCCGCCGGAGCAGATCACCGTGCTCGCCACGCCACAGCCCGCCGCCGCGGCCCTGCCCGAGAGGGTCGTCTGCCGGCCCGCCGACCGGGCCACCGTCCGCGAGGTGTTCGTGCGGGAGCTGTCGGGCGCCCGGGAATCCACTCTCTACGTGCTGTGGGGCGGGCACGGTTACGTCGATCTCGATCATCGTCGCCGGCTGCTCTACCCCGAGGCCACCCACGACGACCCGGTAGATCTCGATCTCGACTCGCTGCTGCGCCGCTTCAGCAGTGACGAGGTGCCGGCCCTCGGCCGCCAGGTGTGGGTGATCGACGCGTGTCAGGTGCACGGTCCGCACGCCGGGGGCCACGAGACCTTCAAGGACGGCAAGGCGGTGCAGGGGCGCGCTCAGGACGTCTACGTCGCCGCCGGGTACGGCCAGGGCGCCGTCAACCTCGACCGGTCACGTACCGGCCTGTTCAGCCGGGAGGTGCTCACGCTGGTCGACGAGGGCGGCCTGGCGCTGCTGACCGACCCGAAGCGGCTGACCGACGCGCTGGAGGCCCGCTTCACGATCCTGAGGGCGGGCGGCAGGCTCGACCAGACCCCGACCTACCTCTGGTACCGCCACGGCATCGGCAACGAGGGCCAGCTCCTGCGCCGGGCCGGCGCCCCCGCCCCGCGCCGGACGATCACCGCGCCGACACCGGAACAGCTGGCCCCGGTGGTTGACGCCCTGCTCGGGATCGAGGAGTTCCGCGACCCCTACGACCGCGAAAAGATCCTTTCCCTGATTCGAATCTCCGTGTACGGCTCGATGGACCGCAGCCGCAAGGCCAGGCCCGACGCGGTCGGCGTGCTCAGGGGCTGCCTGAAATACCCCGGTGGCCTGCGGGAACTCGTCGAGGCGGTCCGTTTCTACTCCTCCGACGAGGCCGCGGTCGACCAGCTCGCGGCGGCGGCGGGGAGACTCATCTCATAGACAAAATCCGATGAAACTCGGGGTTGCTGCACGTAACGCTTCCGTTGCGCTCAGGAGATGGGCGATGATGGCTACCGACATCCCCCGTCCTGGAGGGCTATCGCGGATGGACGAGAACTCGGCCGGAATCGAGTCCGAGCTGCTTGACCTCTCGACGGAGAACGTGGCGACCCTGCGCTCCGCCGACCTCTCCGGCATGACCGCTGCCATCGAGCGGGTCCGGGGCCGGATCGCCGACTCGGGGCAGAGCATCAGCGGCTACAACCCGTCGTTCACGGGTCCTCCCGACGTGCCCGGCCCCGCACCGGAAGATCTCGCCGGTTGAGTGCGGAGACAGCGCCGTCCAAACACCTCATCGATCCGGACCGTCTCCGCCTCCTGGCCGGCGGAGGCGGCGACAGGCAGGCCGTCGAGCCGTTCTGGCGCACCGAGCGCAGCTGGCGGCTGGTGCTGCTGCGCGGCCTGCTGGATGAGTGCACGTCGCTGCCCGACGTCACCGGGCCGTTGGCGCCGGTGGACGACGCCTGGAAGCTGCTGGCACGCGCCTACGAGGCGGGCCCGGACGCCTGCGAGGACGTGCTGGCCCAGCCCCAGGTCGGCATCTGGGCGGCGTTCACGCTGCGGCGGATCCACGGGTTCGAGCACGCCGATCCGCTGTGGGCGGACGTCGGCTATCTGCATGCCGTCGCGGTGGCCTGCGCCGTCCGCGCCGGTCTCACCTTCGAGCTGACCGTCCCGGTCCGGTACGGCACCGTCGGCCTGCCTACCGTGGGCGCCGCCACGTTCCCCGACGGGCACCCGCATGTCGCCGTGGCCCGCGGCGACGGCCGGATCCTGGAGCTGGACGACGGAGCGCTGACCGTGCGGGCCGGCCGGGACGATCCGGGATGGTACGAGCCGGTCCGCGTCAGGGCCGAGGCGGACGGGCTGAGCCTCGACCTGACCCTGCTCGATCGCGACATCTACCGCGATCTGGTCGGCCCCGCGCCGCCGCGGCCGCTAAGCGTGTCCGAGATCGATCGTTGGCGGGACATGCTGACCGGCGCGTGGCGCCTGCTGGTCGCGGAGCAGCCGGAGCGCGCACCGGCGCTCGCGGCGAGCCTGCGGACGCTCGCACCCGGCCCCCGTCAGGCGCCCTACCGCCCCACGTCGGCCTCCAGCGCCGAGGCGTTCGGCGGCATCTTCCTGTCCGAGCCGCACGACGCCACCGAACTGGCCGTCACGCTCGTCCACGAGGGACAGCACCTCAAGCTCGGCGCCCTGCTGCACCTGCTGACCCTTGTGGAGGATGTGTCCGAGCGCCGGTATTACGCCGGCTGGCGGGACGACCCGAGGCCACTCAACGGCCTCCTGCAGGGCCTGTACGCGTTCGCGGGCGTCACCGACTTCTGGCGCGTGCACCGGGAGGGCGCCCCGGCGCCGCTCGCCCAGTTCGAGTTCGCGCTGTGGCGCCGGCAGGTCCTCGGTGTCGCCGGCGTGCTGGCCGCCAGCGACCACCTGACCGGGCACGGCCGGGGATTCGTGGAGACGCTGCGCGCGCGGTTGCTGTCCTGGCAGTCCGAGCCGGTGCCGGCGGGGATCGACCCGCGCGCCGAGGCGATGGCACTCGACCACCATGCGCTGTGGCGGGCGGGCTGCATGCCCGTCTCACGTCAGCGCGGCGCGGAGCTGACCGCGGCCTTCCGGGCCGGCGAGCCGGCGCCCGACACCGTGGTGTCCGATCCGGATCAGGCGGTGGTGGCCCAGCCCAGGATCGGCCGGCTGGACGGACGGGCCGTGCTCACCCGCCACTGGCTGGCAACCGGCGATCCCGCCGGCGCCGCGGTGACGGGCACCACGGCGGCCGACGTCGACCTCGTCCGCGGCCGGACCGCGCGGGCCCGGTCGGCCTATCTGGACGCCCTGCGCGACGACCCGGCCGACGCGCACGGCCTGGCCGGCCTCGGCCTGACCCTGGACGGCGATGCCGGTCCGGCCCGCCGTGCCCTGCTCGGGCGGCCCGAACTGATGCTGGCCATGACCCGGTCGGGCGCCGACCCGCTCGCGGCGGCCGAGTGGCTCGGCCGCCAACTGCCGGAGGACGTCCTGGGCACGCCGCGACCGGAGGGCTGGCGGCTGGCCTGACCCGCCGGCTAGAGCGGCAGGGGGTCGATGTCGCAGTTGGCCCGAACCCCCGCACCGGCCGCCTTGGTGGCCGGGTGCCCCTCGCCCAGAGAGGTCCGGAACCCCTCCATCATCCGCTCGAACAGCGCGCTCGCCTCGGAGACCTGGCCCAGCCCCCGCAGGTCCATCGCGAGGTTGACGCCGCACGCCAGCGTCGTGGGGTGGCCCGAGCCGAGGGTCTTCTCGCACACGTCGAAGCTCTCGGCGTCCAGCTGCCGGGCCTCCTCGTAAGCACCCATCTCGAAGTGGTCACTCGCCAGGTTGATCCGCGCGGACAGGACCAGCGCGTGTGACGGCGCGAGCCGCCCGGTCAGGGCCTCCAACGCCTCGATGTCCAGCGTCCGGGCCCGGTTGTGCTCGCCGAGCAGCCGCAGGGTGACGGCCAGGTCGGATTTCGCGCCCGCGGTGTGCGGGTGGGCGTCGCCGTACAGCGCCGTCAGGTTCTCGATCGCCTTCTCGCCGGACTCACGTGCCGCCGCCAGGTCGCCCGTCACCCGCTGGTCGATCGAGACGGTCAGCAGGGCGAGCACCGAGTCCGGATGTTCCGCGCCGTAGCGGTTGCGATAGCGGCGCAGCACGTCGCTCGACAGCTCGAGGGCGTCCACGTGCCGGCCCGCCTTGCGGCGGAAGCTGGCCAGCTGGTGGCTCTGGCGCAGCAGGTCGGGATGGTCCTCGTACTTCAGCATCTGGCGCGCGGTGGCCACGACGTTCTCCTGGTCGGCGTGCGCCTGCACGTAGTCGCCGAGTTCGCGGCGGTCCAGGTTGATGCCGCCGTTGGTGTTGAGACTCTCGGTGTGGTCGGTGCCGTAGGTCTGCACCCACCGGACGTACGTCTGCTGGTCGAGCTGGAGGGCGCGGCCGTACAGCCCGGACAGCCGCATGCTCACCGCGAGGTTGTGTGCCGCCCTCAGCGTGAACGGAACGTCGTCTCCCATGCTCTCGGCCGTCTGCTCATACACCTTCTGCGAGCGTTCCAGCGCGCTCGTGAAGTCGCCGACCACCCGGGCGTCGGACGCGACCGCGCCCGCCGCGCGCAGGGTCTCCTCCGCCCCTTCGCCCAGGACCTGCTGGTAGAGCTCGTAGGTGCGGGCGTTCAGCCGGGCCGCCGCGGCGTAGTCGCCGACCACGAAGTTCAGGTAGCCGAGCCAGAACGCCAGCAGCAGCGTCTTGAGATCGGTCTCCTCGGCCTGTTCCAGCCACACCGTGTAGGCGCGCTGGGCAAGGTTGCGGGCCTCGACGTGGTCACCCCACCGCCACAGGTACTCGACCTCGTTGGAGACCATGTCCCGGACGAGATCATCCATCGAATTCTCGGCCTTGGAGGCGATGATGTGCGGGTACAGCTCCGCGTAGCGGGTCCAGTGCTCGGGCTCCCCGGGTTGGTCCGGGTCGTTGCCGGCGAGGAACAGGTGGGCGTTGTGCCGCATGGCCTCGCGGGTGTCCGGGTCCATCTGGTTGATCAGCACCAGCTGAACCAGGCGGTGCATCTGGATCGACCCCGTGCGGTGGTCGAACCGCGCCAGCGCCAGCTTGCTGATGGTCTTGATCGCCTGGTCGCGCCGGGCGGCGTTGCGCACCAGCGGATCGAGGTTCGGGTCGATCTCCAGCCCGCGCGGTTTGGAGAGCAGCACCTTGCCGATCGGCTCGGGCGCGAAGAACGCACAGAGCTGCAGGAGCCGCAGCGCCGACGGCTCGCGATCACGCAGGCCGTTGAGGGAGATGTTCCAGACCGCGGCGACGTGCGCCGGATAGTCGACCTCGGCGGCGGAGGTCTCCTCGTCGAGCTCGCGCTGGCTCTCCTCGAGCCGGACCAGATAGTCCGCGGCGGTCATCCTGTTCTCGGCCCGCCACGCCGCCGCCGCCTCGATCGCCAGCGGCAGGTCGCCGAGCACGTTGGCGAGCTTGTCCGCGTCCTTCACGGTCAGCGCGGTGTCGCGGCGGCGCATCAGCTCGATGCTCTCCTGCCGCTCGAAGACGTCCACCGGCAATGTGCTGGCCTTTCCTGCCCAGTTCGGGTTGCGTGACGTGACCACGATGCTGCCGGGGCCGCCCTTGGGGAAGAAGCGCTCGACGGCATCGGGATTCTCGGCGTTGTCGAAGACCAACAGCCAATTGGAGTACGGACGGCCGACGCGCAGCGCCTCGATGACCGCCGGCACCGCGGTGTTGGCGGTCGACGGAACCTGAAGGTTCAACCGCTCGGCGAGCTCGGCGAGCGAGGACTGGATCTGGGCGGGCCGCTCCGCCGGGATCCACCAGATCAGGTCGAAGTCCTGCTGGTGCAGGTAGACGTACTCGATGACCAGCTGGGACTTGCCGACGCCGCCCGCGCCGTGCACGGCCTCGGGGAGCACCGCCGTGGTGCCCGCGCGGAGGCGCTGGTGCAGGGCCTCGAGCAGGTCGCTCCGGCCGGTGAAGTTGGGATTCCGCAGCGGCAGGTTACCCACGACGGCCGGCAGCCTCGTAGCGTCGCGGGGCGCTGTCCGCAAACGCTCGGTGGTGGCAAGCATGTGCCCTTCCGCGTCGTGCCCGAGATCTGACGTCAACGGCCCGCTACTGGCCGAACTCGGCGAACCTTTGGATGACGTTATCTCAGACATAGCGGACTCCATGTGAAAACCGGGCGATGCCCGTCGGGGGGAGGTCTGGAGTTTTTGGGGCGGCACGGGCTCACCGATGGCCCGGCCCAGGCGTCGGGCGGCGTCCAGGTTGGGGCCGCCCAGTGCGAGGTGGACCGCGAGCTCGACCCGGAGGAAGGGCAACGCGGCAGGGGTGACGCGGCCGTACTCGGCATGTCGCGGATCCTTGATCCGCAGGGTCAGCTGGCGGGCGGCCTCCACGTCGTGCGCCAGCTCGCCCTCGACCACGTGCTGCACCTCGATGATGCGGTCCCGGAAGGCGCTGCTGAGCAGGGCCGGGCGCACGCCGTAGACGAAGTCGTAGACGATGCGGGTGTCGTCGCTGCCCGTACCCTGACGGACCTGGCGGACCAGGTCGCTGGTCAGGACCTCGGTGAGATGGACCAGGTCGGGATGCGCGACCGTGCGCTGCAGGGCCCTGATCATCCGCGCGTTGAGGGGTGCGGCGGCGAGCCGGACCGCCAGCGCGACGGCCTGCGGCGACGCGGTCGCACGGAACCTCGCCACCAACGCCGGCGCCCGGACGTCGAGCCCGGACTGCTCGGGGTCGCCCTCGGGCGGGACCAGCAGGGCGGGCGTGCTGACCGCGCCCTCCGGCGTCCGGCCCGCGAGCCGTGCCCACCGGCGGATCCAATCGGCTCCCGGCTCGAGGATCGGCACCGCGGTCTTGCCCGCGTCCCGGTCCCGTTCCGCGGCCGAGCGGAGATCCAGCCCGGACAGCCGCCACGGGGTCGACGCCGTCGGAATCGGCGGCTCCGCGGGACTCCAGAGCACCTCCGACACCCGCAGGCCCTGGTCGTGCCAGCGCTGCTGGGGGAGGAGATTGACGACCGCGGCCATGCCGATGCGGGCCCATTCGGCGAGCAGCCCGCCGATCCGTCCGCGGCGCCACGAGCGCGACCGCCCGTGCGTGACGAGGAAGACCGCGCGCGGGCCGGTGGGCCCGGCGGCCAGGGCGCGGGGGCCCTCCGGGCGACCGGCTATGGCGAGCTCGTTGTCCGCACCCACGACGAGGGCGCAGGTCTCCACCGAGACGAACCCGCCCTCGGTCTCCAGACGCGACTCGAGCGCCGCGATCTCGGTCGACCAGAACTGCATGACGGGGTCGTCGTCGACCACGAGGATCGCGACCGGCCACGGACCCGAGGGCAGGCGCGCCGGTGCGGCCGACGTGGGAGCGCGGGTGAGGGAACCGTCCGTCATGGTGCGATCGCCATCCCGGGCAGGGGGGCTTCGCGCAGCGGGCCTTCGGACAGCACAGGGCGAACGGCGTCACCACATGCGCGGTGGCAGTTCCCGCTCATCCGCGGACCCTTCCCTCGTGACTGCCGAGCGAGGCGGCATGCCCAGGTTGCCGGTCAGGATCGTCCCACAAGATCACCAATCTGTGACCGGCGTGCCCGTCGAGGATCTTGGGGTCCTCATGCCACGCCGCTCGCCTTAACTCTGCGACACGCAATGGCAGTTGCGCTACATCCTGGGAGGAGATGTGGGTAGGACCGGCCGGCGCGTTCAACTCAACGTCGACCATCGATGTAACGACCTCGCACAGATCCCCTCGCCTTGCTTCAAAACTCCGTTCCCAGACAATACCAGGCAGACCGGCGCGAAGCCCGACAAGAAGCTGCATTTCGCCCAGGGTGTCCGGGAGGGGTGGTTCACTGAGGACGAGCACGACGGCGGCGGCCTTCTCCTCGAGCGCCGCCTCAAGCTGAACGTCGGCATCGTCGGGCGCCGCACAATGGACCGGCCCGGCAGCTGCGACCCGGTCGTGGGCGGCTCGCCACCGCACCCGCCACGCCCGGTGCCACCGGTCGGCGCGCAGGCGCTCCAGGCTGCGGATCACCACTGGATAGTGGATCGACAGCTGCCGTGGCAGCTGGGTGTCGAGCTCGAGCCGCCATCGGTCGACCGGCTCATTGATCAGTTGACTCGGCAACACGAACTCGATCGACACCGGGCCGGCCCGGTCGCGCCAGCGGCGTTCGATGTCCGTCACGATCTGATCGACGGCCGATTCCAGGTCGTCGCGGCGCACGTACTGGTCGGCGCCCTTGGTGGGCTGCCAACCGCTGGCCGCCCATTGGTACCAGTGCGAAACGATGTACGTATCGTCGTCCGCGCCGTACTTCTCGAACTGAAAGATCAGAAAGGCGGTGCTGTCGCCGGTCGTGGCGGAGGCGGCCGGACCGGGTATCAGCTCCGGGACGATCCAGGCGTCGTCCAGCTCCCGGATGAGCTCCTGCAGCCGCTGCTGCGAACGGGCCGGCACCCGTGGCACCACCGCCAGCCGTTCGAGGAATTGCAGCCAGGCCGGGCGGGTCGCGGCATCGGACAGCGAGGCCAGGTGCGCGAAGACCTCCCAGGCCGAGTCGCAATAGTCCGGCACCGGCTCGACGCGACGATCCGCGACGAACCTGGCCAGGTCGCCCGTGACCCGGACGGACATGAGATCCGTTCGGAGCCAGATCAGGTTGTGCTCGGCGAACTGATCGAACACCTGCCATTCGTCGGCCAGCCGCTGCAGCGACTGCGCCCGGTCGACGTCCGGTTCCAGCAGGTCCAGGCACTCCGCCAGGCAGCGAAGTCCGCCGGTGTGTTCGACGCAGGCCCGTACGATCTGGAAGAGTTTCGGCCGGGGCTTGCTGATCTCGGAAAGCTCGAGCCGAACACCCAGGGCCGCCTCGAGCTCGGTCAGCAGCAGCTCACGAATGTTGGGGTCGCGGATGGTGTCGGACCCTACGAGCAGGTCCGTTGTTTCCCGCATGATCCGGCGACGCTCCTGCGCCAGGGCGGGGGAGACCCGGCGGGTGTCACGAGCATTCGGCATGGATCAGCCTCGTCCGGCGGGCTGGGCTGCGGTCATGCCGGGGACTCCGACCGGAACGGGCGGCCCCGGGCGGCGTCAGCCGCATCGCTCCCGCACGGCGCCGTTGTGGGCCGCTGACCGTCCCGCTCAGGCACGACGGCCCCCCGGGCGGCGCCGGAGGGGTCTGTGACCAGGGGGCGGGCCGGGCGAGTGAGCTGCTGAGGAGCCGCATCGGCGAGCAACCCGCGACCCGGCCGAGGGCGGCCGCTGATGCCGGGAGGCCGGGGCTCATCGGCCGCCGCGGTCATAGGCGTCGCGTCCACGCCGGCTGGATGGCTGAATTCGTAGTCGGAGCCGAGAACGACAGTAACCTCGGGCGACATGGACCCATGCTATTGAAGCTACGCATGAGTAACCGCCGATGAATCTGTCATGAACGCGACAGTAGAACGATCCCCAATGTACTGAACCGGAAGGCGACCCGCCCGAACCTTCCGCCATATCGGGATGAATCGACGGGCCGCACCGCCGGGTGGTTCCTTCCCGTAGTTCGCCCCGTCGTGGCGGTCTCTCCAGCGGCGTGCGGAGAGACCGGTTGTTCGTCGGGTCAACGCTGACGTCCCAGCCGATCCGGCCGACCGGCGTGCAGCGGCCGGCGGGCCGCCGCCAATGCTCGGCGGCAACCGGGCGATCGCTGATATGCCGTGCGGTGCATGCCGTGATGGGCAAGCTCCGGATGGACGGGGCGGTGCTGCCTGACGACCACCGGGCCGCGTTCGAGCAGGCATTCGGCCATCCATTTGGGACCTTCACATATCCACCACGGAGCGGCCGAGGGCCTGGTGGCCCGGTCAGTGGACGCCTTCTGTACATCGGGATGGCTCTCTGGCGGTGAAGGCGTGGCGGCTCGCGCGGGGTGATGGAGTCGATGCCGCTGCCGATGATCTGCAGCCGGGCCGCGCGCAGGGCGACCGACGGGATGGCCGCGAGTTCGCCGGCCATGGACCCGATCTGGATCCAGGTCAAGGGGGCGGTGCGGTCGGCGCGGGCGGTGAGCAGGGGGAGCATGACCCGGGCGGACTGGTCGCCCCCACACGTAGTCGATCACGACGTCGGCGTCAGCGGCTCGGTCGATCGTGTCGTAGGTGATCGTCTCGTCCGGGCCGAGAGCGGTGAGCGCCGCGAGCCGGGTGGTGTGGCGTCCGGCGGCGCTCACCTGGGCGGCGCCGAGAAGCTCGCGTGCCGAAGGCGGGCGTCAGGCTGCCGCCTGCCGGGCAACCCTCCGGGAATGGCGAAAAGTGTTGCCGGAGCCATTAGCGAAATGCAAGACGCGACCATTGCGTTCGCGCCGCATAACGGTTTTCGCGTGCCGATCCGACGTGACGAGTGCTCGACGCCGAAATTCCAGGGCCAGAAGTGTTATGTGCGCGAGCGCCGGCGAGTCGGTGTGGTGACGCCACGAATTCTTCGCATGGTGCGTGAGGTGCCACCGTACGGGTCTTGAGCAGCGCAGATCGACCCGATGTCGGGGGTTGACGAGGGTGCTCGGTCAAGATAACGGCAAAAGACCTCTTGAATGTCTTGAAACATCCTGGCAACCTTCCGAGACAAGATGTTAGCGCTCTCATCCGGAGCGGATATCCCGCTGGAACTCGGCTCGACCAGCGGCTGAACCGGTGTGAGCGATAACAGGCATCCCCGTTTCCGGTCGATCGCCCAGGAGGCATAGCCATGCCCAGAAGAAGACGGTGGTTACTCGCGGCCGTCCTTATCGCCGCCCTGGCCGCGGTCGGCGTCGCCGCCCAACCCGGTGCGGCCGCCGCGGAATCCAACGGCGGGACCCGTGTCATGCCACTGGGCGACTCCATCACCGAGGGCACCCAGGTGCCCGGGGGATACCGGATCGGCCTGTGGCAACGGATGGCGGCCGCCGGATACCGGGTGGACCTCGTCGGATCCCAGTTCAACGGGCCGACCGCTCTCGGCGATCACGACCACGAGGGCCACCCCGGCTGGCGCATCGATCAGATCGACGCCAACATCAACGGCTGGCTGCGGACCACCACCCCGCGCACCGTGCTGCTGCACATCGGCACCAACGATGTGCTGCAGAACTACAACGTGGCCGGGGCGCCGGGCCGGCTCTCCACCCTGATCGACCACATCACCGCCGCCGCGCCCTCCGCGGACGTCTTCGTGGCCACCCTCATCCCCATCGCCAACTCGGGCCAGGAGGCCGCGGCGCGCACCTTCAACGCCGCACTTCCCGGCATCGTGCAGGGCAAGGGCGCGCGGGTCCACCTCGTCGACATGCACGCCGCGCTCACCACCGCCGACCTGATCGACGGAGTGCACCCGACCAGCACCGGCTACGACAAGATGGCCGCCACCTGGTACGCGGCGCTGCGCTCCGTGCCGGGCTCCATCGGCGACCCGGCCACCGGCACCGGCGGGTCGCTGGTCGGCACCGGCTCCGGGCGCTGCCTGGACGTGCCGAACAGCAGCACCGCCAACGGCGTTCAGCCGATCATCTGGGACTGCAGCGGCGCCGCCAACCAGCGCTGGGCCTACGACGGTCAGACCCTGCAGTCGCTGGGCAAGTGCCTCGACTCGCCCACCGGTGCCACGGCCGGTGCCAAGGCGCAGCTCTGGGCCTGCAGCGGCGCCGCCAACCAGCGCTGGGCGTTCACGTCCGGCGGCACGATCCGCAACGCGCAGTCCGGCCTGTGCCTGGACGTCACCGGGAATGCCACCGCCAACGGCACCGCGGTCGCCCTGTGGACCTGCACCAATGCCCCCAACCAGCTCTGGACGAGGCGATGATGAAAAAGCTAAAGACCATGCTCACCGCGGGCCTGCTGCTGCTCGCCGGCGCCGCGGCCGTCCTGCCCGGCTCCGCCGCCCGGGCACTGGACAACGGCGTCGCCCGCACCCCGCCGATGGGATGGAACAGCTGGAACACCTTCGGCTGCAACATCAGTGAGTCCCTGATCCGCCAGATGGCCGACTCGATGGTCAGCAGCGGCATGCGCGATCTCGGCTATCAGTACGTCGTCGTCGACGACTGCTGGTTCAACCCGAACCGCGACGGCTCCGGCAACCTGCAGGGCGATCCGACCCGCTTCCCCAGCGGCATGAAGGCGCTGGGCGACTACCTGCACGGCAAGGGCCTGAAGTTCGGCATCTACGAGGTCCCGCTGGACAAGACCTGCGCCCAGTATTTCAACAGCTATCCGGGCGCCACCGGCAGCCAGGGCCACGAGGCGCAGGACGCCCGGCAGTTCGCCGCCTGGGGCGTCGACTATCTCAAGTACGACTGGTGCTCGCCGACCGGCTCGATCAACGATCAGGTCACCACGTTCGCCAAGATGCGCGACGCGCTCGCCGCGACCGGCCGGCCGATCGTCTACAGCATCAACTCGAACAGCGTCCACGCCAAGACCGGCCCGCAGCGCAACTGGGGCGACGTCGCGAACATGTGGCGCACCACGGAGGACATCAGCGCCGCCTGGGACACCGGGCAGACCAACGGCTACCCGATGGGTATCAAGAACATCGTCGACGTCACCGTGCCGCTGGCCGGGTACGCCCGGCCGGGACAGTTCAACGACCCGGACATGATGGAGGTCGGCCGGAGCGGCCTGAACGACACCGAGCAGCGCAGCCACTTCGCGCTCTGGGCGATGATGGCCTCGCCGCTGATCGCCGGCAACGACCTGCGCTCGATGAGCACGGCGACCCAGACCATCCTGAAGAACCCCGCGCTCATCGCGATCAACCAGGACACGCTCGGCCTGCAGGCGACGCAGGTCTCGAACGACGGCACGCGCCGGGTGCTGGCCAAGCGGCTCGCCAACGGCGATGTCGCGGTCGCCCTGTTCAACCAGGGCGGCTCCACCACGACCGTGTCGACGACCGCCGCGGCGGTCGGCAAGTCCGGCACCTCGTTCACGCTGAGCGATGCCTGGAGCGGCGCGACGACGGCCAGCACCGGCGCCATCAGCGCCGGCGTGCCCGCCCACGGGACGGTGGTGTACCGGGTCAGCGGCGGGACCAGCACGCCGCCGCCGACCACCACCACGACCACGCTCGTCAGCGCCTCCTCGGGGCGTTGCCTCGACGTGCCGAACTCGGCCACCGCCAACGGCACCCAGCCGGTCATCTGGGACTGCAACGGCGGCGCCAACCAGCGCTGGACCACCTCCGGCCAGACCATTCAGGCGCTCGGCAAATGCCTCGACGCACCGGTCGGCGCCACCGCCGGGGCCAAGGCCCAGCTGTGGGACTGCAACGGCGCCACCAACCAGCAATGGACGATCAACTCCGACGGAACCATTCGCGGCACGGCCTCCGGGCTCTGCCTCGACGTCGACCACAACCTCACCGCCAACGGCACGCCCGTCCTGCTGTGGACCTGCGGCACCGCGGCCAACCAGCGATGGAGCCGGGTCTGATGCCCAAGAGATCGTTCGCCGCCCTGCTCTGCACCGCGGTCATGCTGCTGCTGACCGCCGCGTTCCCGGCCGCCGCGCACGCCGACAACCCGATCGTCCAGACCGTCTACACCGCCGATCCCGCACCACTGGTGTACAACGGCCGCGTCTATCTCTACACCGGCCACGACGAGGACAACTCGACCTACTTCACGATGAAGGAATGGCGGGTCTACTCGTCCGCCGACATGGTCAACTGGACCGACCACGGTTCGCCCATGAGCCTGGCCACCTTCAGCTGGGCCAGCGCGAACGCCTGGGCCGGCCAGGTCGTCGCGCGCAACGGCAAGTTCTACTGGTACGTACCGGTCACCAACCGCGCGACCGGGCGGATGGCCATCGGTGTCGGCGTGGCGACCAGCCCGACCGGCCCGTTCACCGACGCGATCGGGCATCCGCTGGCCGAGAACGGCGAGATCGATCCGACGGTGTTCATCGACGACAACGGCCAGGCCTACCTCTACTGGGGAAACCCCAACCTCTGGTACGTGCGGCTCAACGCGGACATGATCAGCTACAGCGGCGGGGTGACGCAGATTCCGCTCACCACCGCGGGGTTCGGCACCCGCACCGGAAACGCCAGCCGGCCGACCCTGTACGAGGAAGGGCCCTGGGTCTACAAGCGCAACGGGCTCTACTACAACGTGTTCGCCGCCAAATGCTGCTCGGAGTTCATCGGTTACTCCACCGCACCCGGGCCGACCGGGCCGTGGACCTACCGGGGCACCGTCATGCCCACCCAGGGCGGCAGCTTCACCAACCACCCCGGGGTGATCGACTTCAACGGCAGTTCGTACTTCTTCTACCACAACGGCGCGCTGCCCGGCGGCGGCGGATACACCCGCTCGGTCGCCGTCGAGAGATTCAGTTACAACGCCGACGGCACCATTCCGACGATCACCATGACCACGAACGGCGCGCCGCAGAACGGGACCCTCAACCCGTACGTCCGGCAGGAGGCCGAGACCATCGCCTGGAGCTCCGGCGTCGAGACCGAACGGGCGAGCGAGGGCGGCATGAACGTCGGCTACGTCGAAAACGGGGATTACATCAAGGTGAAAGGCGTCGCGTTCGGCGCCGGCGCGACCTCGTTCTCCGTGCGGGCCGCGTCCGCGACCGCCGGCGGCCGCATCGAGTTGCGGCTGGACGGCACCAACGGGGCGCTCGCCGGGACGTGCACAGTCCCGGGGACGGGCGGCTGGCAGACCTGGACCACCATCAGCTGCCCGGTCAGTGGCGCCACCGGCACGCGCGACCTCTACCTGCGATTCACCGGCGGCAGCGGCTACTTGTTCAACCTCAACTGGTGGCAGTTCGCCGGCAACTGAAACAGCCATGACGTTCTCGTTTCGGTGCCGGTGAGACACCTCCGGCGCCAGGATCCGCACGCGCACCCCATTCGAGGAGTAGACGATGAGGGCCAGCCCCGCAATATTCCGCCGACCGTGGCGCCCGCTCGCCGCCGTCCTGACCGCTGTCCTGAGCGCGGCCCTCGTCCTCAGCGCCGCCTCGCCGTCCGCCGCGGCCACGATCGACACGAACGCCTCGTACGTGCTGATCAACCGCAACAGCGGCAAGGCCCTGGACGTCTACAACGTCGCCACCAACGACGGTGCGCGGATCACCCAGTGGACCCGTAACGACCAGGCGCAGCAGCAGTGGCAGTTCGTCGACTCGGGCGGCGGCTACTACCGGCTGAAGTCGAAGCACTCGGGCAAGGTGCTCGACGTCTCCGGGGCCTCGACCGCCGACGGCGGCGCGATCGTGCAGTGGACCGACAACAACGCCGCGAATCAGCAGTTCAGCGTGCAGGACATCGACGGCTACATCCAGCTGATCAACCGCAACAGCGGCAAGGCCGTCGAGGTGCAGGGCGCCGCCACCACGGACGGCGCCAACATCGTGCAGTACGCCGACTGGAACGGCACCAACCAGCAGTGGCAGCTCGTGAAGCTCGGCGGCGGCGACACCCCCGGCACCGGCACCTTCACCAACCCGGTGGTGTGGCAGGACTTCGCCGACGGCGACATCATCCGGGTCGGCGACGCCTACTACTACTCGGCGTCGACCATGCACTACTCGCCGGGCGCGCCGATCCTGCGCTCCTACGACCTGGTGAACTGGGAGTACGCGGGGCACTCCGTGCCGCGGCTGGACTTCGACTCCTCCGCGTACGACCTGTCCGGCGGCCGCGCGTACGTCAAGGGCATCTGGGCGTCGGCGTTCAACTACCGGCCGAGCAACAGCACCTATTACTGGCTGGGCTGCACGGAGTTCAACCGCACCTACGTGTACACGGCGTCGGCGGTCGACGGCACCTGGTCGAAGAAGGCCCGGATCAACAACTGCTATTACGACGCCGGGCTGCTGTTCGACAACGACACCCCGTACGTCGCGTACGGCAACGGCACGATCAGCGTCGCCCAGCTGTCGCCGGACCTGACGTCGCAGGTGCGGTCGCAGGCCGTGTACACCACGCCGTCGAACATCGGCACCCTCGAGGGCAGCCGGATGTACAAGCGCGGCAACTACTACTACATCTGGGTGACCCGCCCGGCCAACGGCCAGTATGTGCTGCGCTCGACCAGCCCGTGGGGTCCGTACGAGCAGCGCCAGGTCCTGCTCGATCTTCCCGGGCCGATCTCCGGGGGAGGGGTGCCGCACCAGGGCGGGCTCGTGCAGACCCAGAACGGTGACTGGTGGTACATGGCGTTCACCGACGCCTACCCCGGCGGCCGGGTGCCGACCCTGGCCCCGATCACCTGGAGCAACGACTGGCCGGTGCTCACCACGGTCAACGGGCGCTGGGGCGCGAGCTACCCGAAGCCGAACATCACCACGTCGAGGACCGTCCAGCCGATGATCGGCGCGGACACGTTCACCGGAAGCACGCTGGGACCCCGCTGGGAGTGGAACCACAACCCCGACACCGGCAGGTTCAGCGTCGGCAACGGGCTGCGGCTGTCCACCGCGACGGTGACGAACGACCTGTACAACGCGCGGAACACGCTCACCCACCGGATCCAGGGCCCCACGTCCACCGCCACCATCGAGCTCGACTACTCGCAGATGGCCAACGGCGACCGGGCCGGCCTGGCGATGCTCCGCGACTCCTCGGCCTGGATCGGCGTCCGCAAGGACAACGGCGCCACCCGGGTGTCGATGACCAACGGCCTGACCATGAACTCCAGTTGGGCCACCACCGGCACCGGCACCGAGGCGGCCGGCGCGACCGTGAGCGGCGGCAGGCTCTGGCTGCGGGTCAGCGCCGACATCCGGCCCGGCTCGGGGCGCACCGCCACCTTCTCCTACAGCACGAACGGCAGCACCTTCACCGCCCTGGGCCCGGCGTTCACCCTCAACAACGCCTGGCAGTTCTTCATGGGCTACCGCTTCGGCATCTTCAACTACGCCACCCAGGCTCTGGGCGGCGCGGTCACGGTCGCCCGATTCGACCTGACCACCCCCTGATGTACGCCCACCCACAGGAGTCCCCGATGACAATGCACGTCACGCCCGTACCGGTCGCGTCGCGCCGCAGATGGTGGCGCGGTGCCCTCGCCGCGATGACCTTGTTGGTCGGTGCCGGCGGCATCGCGGTGACCGCCTCGTCGGCGTCCGCCGCGACGATCGACACCAGCGCCTCGTACGTGCTGGTCAACCGCAACAGCGGCAAGGCCCTCGACGTCTACAACCTGGCCACCAACGACGGCGCGCGGATCACCCAGTGGACCCGTAACGACCAGGCGCAGCAGCAGTGGCAGTTCGTCGACTCCGGCGGCGGCTACTACCGACTGAAGTCGAAGCACTCGGGCAAGGTGCTCGACGTCTCCGGGGCCTCGACCGCCGACGGCGGCGCGATCGTGCAGTGGACCGACAACAACGCCGCGAATCAGCAGTTCAGCGTGCAGGACATCGACGGCTACATCCAGCTGATCAACCGCAACAGCGGCAAGGCCGTCGAGGTGCAGGGCGCCTCCACCGCCGATGGCGGCAACATCGTGCAGTACGCCGACTGGAACGGCGCCAACCAGCAGTGGCAACTCGTGCCGGTCGGCTCGGGCGGCACTCCCACCACGCCCACGACGCCGCCGCCGAGTGGTTGCACTCTTCCGTCGTCGTACCGGTGGACGTCCACGGGTGCACTCGCCACCCCGAGGTCGGGCTGGGCGTCACTCAAAGACTTCACCACCGTGCCCTACAACGGCCGGCACCTGGTCTACGCCAC